>JALSOO010000094.1 GCA_026986355.1 Campylobacteraceae bacterium
TATCATATATATCATAAAGTATACGTTGTATAGAGGCTTCAGAGAACCAACCAGGAGTATCATGTGATGCTGTTTCAACATTCATATTCCAACCATCACTACCCATTGTATCAAAATAGATAGGGTCATCTGTTATCATAGCAGAGAGTGAATTTCCCCACCCCTCTCCAAAAGCTACACGAATATCCAAATATTCTCCTGTACCATGCTGTCCACCGATATTGTCTGCACGAGAGAAATTTTTTTCAAAGTAGTGACCCCACTCATGAATAACAATATGGTCATCATACTCATCACTATCTCCTTGTTGGTCTCCTTGCATCATAATAGTATTTATACCATCATAGTATGTTCCTGAATTTATATTCTGAGTAGACCAATTTACCTTTAGTGGAGGGAAATTGATATTGCTATCAATAGCAATAAATCGTCTCATTGCTAGATATATAGAGTCAAGTATAGCAAATGGTGGAGAGCTTTGGTTAGATGATGAAGCAGTAAGGTCACGAATAGAGTTTGAGTTTCCACTATTTTTGAAATTCCCCTCTATACCATATAAGGAATTTCCATCTTTATTATCTAGCACTTTTAAGTCCCATCTATTAGATTTTTTCATTTTAGCATAGACACGAATTTTTATATCGGTATTATTTGGTATATTTGATAGAGTATAGTCTCCTTTATCATCAGTAAAGGTAGAGTCAACTAAACTGTTTGAACGGTCAATAGCCTCAACAGAGACCTGTTTTGCCGTCTCTTTAGTAATATTCGAGTAATCTAATGAAGAAGAACCTCCAACATTTTTAACATGAATCCGTTCATAATAAACAGTTCCTGAAATCTCTACAGCCTCTAAAGAGAGGCTAGATAGAAAAAGAAGTATAAATAGATAGTGTCCACGAAATTTCATAAATATCCTTAATTTAATATTTTATTAATATGCTAGTTTACCATATTATTTTAGATTATTAATAAATTCTATCTCTAATATTGAGGCATTCTTAATGGTTTTCTCTGTTTCTCTCCTTTTGACATTACAGGCTTATATGTTCCTGCTTCTCTATTGAGTTTTACAATAAAACAACTGTTATTAAATGACGCATCGTATACTTCGACAAGATAGTTATCGGGTGTTAGATTGATAGATAAACTATCTGAACTAGAACCTTCTAATGGAGACATACCCATTGACTTCATAGGATATTTAGCACGATATATAACAATATCTGGGTCTCCATATGAACCATTATAAGGTTGAGCATTAAATGTATAGAAACCTGTTTTATCAATTTTAACTTTGATAAATGTTCTATTTCCAAGTTTATTGTAGACTCCATATCTATTTTGATTACATTGTGTAATCCATTTTCCTACTTTTAGCTCTTTATAAATAGGGGTCGTGTAATTGCCCATTGCTTTATTAGAACGATATTTACCATAAATATCAGAGATAGGTGCAATCTGTTCAGAAGAAACAACATCATCAATCTCGTTTGATTTAGAACTATTCTCAGACTTTAACGCAGAAATAAATGAAAAGATACTGGTAAATGCAGGGGTATTTCTCTCTTTTGATACCATAGCTTCAATGATTGGTTTAAGTCCTAAATGAAGATTATCTCCTCCATCAGGATTATTATCATATAGGTCATATAAAATACGTTGTATAGAGGCTTCAGAGAACCAGCCTGGATTTTCATGTTCTGCTGACTCTATATTCATTGACCAACCCGAAGATTGTCCATATCCTGATGTGTCAAAATAGATAGGATTATCCGTAGCAATTGCAGAGAGTGCATTTCCCCACCCCTCTCCAAATGCTACACGAATATCAAGTGAATCTCCTGATGAGTGTGGTCCACCTATACTATCTGAACGTGAAAATTTATCTTCAAAGAAGTGACCCCACTCATGAATAATAATATGGTCATCATACTCATCTGTATCAGAGTTAGCATCTCCTAAAATCCATAAATTACCCTCTCCATCATAATTAGAAGTAATAATCTGCCCAAGGCTTCTATCTCCTCCTCCTGCTACATTATTGACCGACCAATTTACAGTTAATTTAGGAAATTTAATATCAGGTTTAGCTTTTAGAACCTTTTGCATAACTCTATTGATACTATCCAATATCGCAAAAGGTGCTGCTGTTCTATTGCCTGTGTAGGCTTCCCCACTCCAACCAGAAGAGGCATGTAGGTCTCTAATCGTTGGAACTGTTCCACTATTGATAAGAGAGCCTTCCATAATATAATTTGAGTTCATATTTGTATTATCAACAACCACCACATCCCATAAATCTTTTTTATACATTCTTGCATAAACACGAATCTTTACAGGGGTGTTTTCAGGGACATATACTCTATATCTACCTCTATTATCTGAAGTTGTTGTATATAAGACTGCCCCATTTTCATCAAGTGCTTTAATATAGAGATTCTTTCCTCTCTCTCTTTTAATATTATTATAATCTAAACCAATAACACCATAATCCCCCTGTTTGAGAGGTACTCTATCATAGGTAATTGTACCTGATATTTTAATGCCATCTCCCTCTTTCTGAGGTTTAGGACTATTACATCCCACTATAAAAAAAACTAAAAGAAATAGAGAGAAAGAGCTAAGTTTTTGTTGAATCATGAGAAACCTTTCACTAATATATTATTATAGTTTAGCATATAAAATAGAAAAAAGATATACTTATTTTTTATTCTTTTTTATTAAAAAATTTTTTTTACTTTAGAAAAAAACTCTTTCAATGATGATTTTATAAAGAGTTAGCTAGAATAAGTAGAGAAATTATAAGGTAATAGTAGAGATGATATATAGACCAATTGTTCTTGACAAAGAGATAGTTTTTTCCAAAAAGAAATTTATTGTGAGTAAAAGCGATACACGAGGTAACATTATTTTTATTAATAAAAATTTTGCTGAAATATCAGGATATACTGAAGAAGAGTTAATGGGAATGCCTCATAATGTAATAAGACATCCTGATATGCCAAAAGCTATTTTCTTTTTGGTATGGAACTCCTTAAAAGCAGGAAGGGAAGTTTCAGGAGTAATAAAAAATTTAGCAAAAAGTGGTAAATACTATTGGGTTATTGCTGACTTTTCTATACAAACAAATGCAAAAGGATATATTGAATCTTTTACAGCATTTAGACGTGCTGTACCTGAGAAAGTGATAGAAGAGATAGAAGAGTTGTATGATACTATGTTAAATATTGAGAAGAAACATGGAATAAAAGGTTCTCTATCTTATTTGGAATCTTTTTTAGAAGAGAAAGATATGTCCTATGATGAATATTTAGAGGAGCTTGTACGCCCAAAAGGTATTTTGGGTGTATTGCTTAATAGTTTTAAAAGTATGTTTTCTTAGAAAATATACTTTTAGTTTGTATAGGTAGATTCTTTAGTTTCATAACTTGCAAAACTTCTATCATTATCGACAACTCTTCGTCCCTCTAAAAATCTGTTTCTATAGAATATTTTTCTATCAAAAGAGCTAATAACTACCTTTTTCTGTGCTGAACTAGCATGAATAAATTGATGATTTCCAATATAGATACCTACATGATTTACTTTTCTATGAAACCCTTTGCTTGTATCAAAAAAGACTAAATCTCCCTCTTGAAGCTCATCAAAAGAGACTTTTAATCCTACATTTGCTTGATATCCCGAGTAGCGAGGTAGAGTAATGCCATTTTTTTTATAGACATATTTAGTAAAACCTGAACAGTCAAATGAGAATGGTCCATTCGCAGCCCAAATATAAGGTACTCCTAAATACTCTTTGGCTGTCTCTATTATTTCATCTTGTTTTGTAAGTTCTACCCAATTTTCTTCTACTTCAATAGAATCCGTGGTAGACTCTGTAGTTCCATAGAATTGGCTATCATCTGTATCATTTTGGATAGTTAATGCCAATTCATTGAGTATTGTTGCATCATCAGTCATAAGATTAGTTTTATTTGTATCAGGAAGAAGTGTGATACCGTTATTAACATTAAGGGTTTTTAATTTAGAGGGACTTTTTAAGGGTTTAACCTCTTTTTTTGTTATTTTAGTGTGATTGTTATCTATTGACTCTGGGTTAACTGCCGATACCTTCTCTTGCATACATCCTGAAAATAGGATAGGGAGGGTTAAGAATGGAAGAGAAATCTTCATGATTTTTTTCAAAAAAGTTCCTTTTTAACAATTGAATTATGTAACTATGATTTCATTACTTTAATAAGAAAAATTAACCCATGATTGTGTAGGAATTGTGTATTTTACTACAAATTAGTATCAATGTTAATAAAAATATTACTTTTAATATTTTTGTTACATTTCTCACTATAAAAAATAATTAATAACTTAAAAAATAAATTAATTATTTTTGATAAAATTTATATCTCTTAAGCTTTTAGCTGTGGGATTTCTAACTTTTTTTAGTTCCATATCTATATACTCTAAATTAGATATTTTTTTTAAAGATGCAACTGTAGAGCAACGAGTTTTATCTCCATAATATAGAAAGATATAGAAACCATTCTCATAAAGTCCTAAACGTGTTGCTGATGCTATAGAGTAGGTTGTTAAGAGAACATCTTTTTTACTAATTAGAGCAATATCTCCAAAAAACTCTCTTGTCCATAGGAGAGGATTTTTTTTTGGAGAGAAAGCATCTTGATAGATAATATCTATCTTCTCTTTTATCATAGGAACTTTGACTCTAGCATCTCCTAATAGTATCTCTATCTCAAACTGTTCATCTTTATAATAAAAGTTTCTACTTACCTCATAAATAATATCTTTGATTATCTCAAACTCTTTTGGATAATTAAAATCTTTTAGAGACTCTATAAGCTCTCTATCAAACTCTGGAGATAGGATATGTATTTTTACCTTTAGATTATGTTTTTTTATATAATATAGTGTGGAAAAAGTGTTATACCCCAAGCCAAAACATATATCTAAAATGGTTAGAGAGGAGAACTCTTTTTTTATAGATAGAGCAGGTTTTACATGTTTTTCTAAACTCTCATGTAATGCTCCATCTTTAGTAGAGTGATAGGGTTCTGCAAACTCCTCTGAAAAGAGAGTATCTGTTCCATCTGCTGATACAATCAATCTTTTTTGAGAGCGTAACTTTTCATTGTACATTAGATTTTTTAGAAACCTACCTCATCTAACTCTTTAAATACAAATGCTTCTGTAATCTCTTCGATACGCTCCTCTTCACGAACAGTAAGTACCATCATACCCTCTTCCATAAACTCCATATAGGACTCATATTTATCCTTCATAATGATAAAATCAACCCAATCACTATACTCTTCTCGATTATTATAAAAAGTTGTATTTTTAACTACTCCACCATCAAATTCGACTAATGCCCAATAGTTAGCATCAATAACTTTTGTAATCTTAGCATTTTTATCATCTTTGGAATCAACACAAATCCATACTAACATCTCTATAACCCTTTAAGTTTTTTCTTTGAGAGTTTTAACTCATCATTATTCATTACTCCTATTTTACTATCAAGTATCTTTTGAGCAATATCTTGTGCCTCTTCTAATGAGTGCATCTTATATGTTCCACATTGATATATATTAAGTTCAGGAATATCTGACTGTTTTTTAACATTTAAAACATCAATCATGGATTTTTTCCACGCTTTAGCAACTTTCTTCTCTTTAGGTGTACCAAGAAGTGACATATAAAATCCTGTTCTACAGCCCATTGGAGATATATCTATAATCTCTACTTTTTTAGAGTTTAGATGGTCTCTCATAAATCCTGCAAAGAGATGCTCTAAGGTATGAATACCTTTTTCACTTAAAATATCCTCATTGGGTTTACAAAAACGTAAATCAAAAACGGTAATATCATCTCCACTTGGAGTAGTCATTGTTTTGGCTACTCTCACTGCTGGGGCTATCATCTTTTTATGGTCTACTCTAAAACTATCTAATAATGGCATATTATAATCCTTATGTTCTTTTTTAATTAAAATTGAGACGCAAATATACAATAATAACCATAAAAGATGGTAATATATCGAAAAAAATAAGGGGAATCTATGGATACGTCAAAAGAGTTTGAAGGAGCTATCAAAAAGGTATTGGAGTTATTAGGAGAGAATCCAGAGCGAGAAGGACTCTTGAAAACACCATCACGTGTAGCAAAAGCATGGGAGTTTTTAACAGAGGGGTATCATCAAGACCCAAAAGAGATTCTAAATAAAGCACTATTTACCACCACTAATGATGAGATGGTAGTAGTAAGGGATATAGAGTTCTACTCTACCTGTGAACATCACATGTTGCCAATTATAGGCAAAGCCCATGTAGCTTATATCCCTGATGGTAAAGTAGTAGGACTCTCTAAAATTCCTAGAATTGTAAATGTTTTTGCAAGACGTTTACAGATTCAAGAGCAGATGACAGAACAGATAGCCGATGCTATTTTGGAGAGTATCAATCCCAAAGGAGTAGCTGTTGTTCTACATGCTAGACATATGTGTATGGAGATGAGAGGTGTAGAGAAGATAAACTCTACTACTGTAAGTTCAGCCCTTCGTGGACTATTTAAAAGTGACTCACGTACAAGAAGTGAGTTTTATAATATTATTAATTAATCTTTAGTTCATTTTGCTATGATAGAATCATAAATATCAAAATGGAGATAGTATGCACGAAAAATTAGAAAACTTAATGGGTCGGTTTGGCTCATTTATTCACGACAATCCTTTTAAAGTTATATTGGTTTTAGCAATACTTCTTGCTTTTCCAATTTCACATATCCCTCAAATCAAGATGGATACTTCCACTGAAGGTTTTATGCACCCCGATGACCCTGTTCTATTGACTTATAATAAGTTTCGTGAGCAGTTTGGACGTGATGAACGTATTGTATTAGCTATTGAAGATGATAATATCTTTAGTATAGAGTTTTTGAAAAAACTTAGAAATCTACACAAAGATATAGAAAAAGATGTTCCATATATCAATGATGTTACATCACTCTATAATGTACGAAATACAAGAGGAGATGGAGATAAACTCATTACAGATGATTTGTTAGAGCCATTTCCTACTACAAAAGAGCAGATAGAGAGTATTAAAAAAAGAGCGTTAAGTTCTCATTTTTATAAAGATTTATTAATCTCACAAGATGGCAAGATGACAACGATTATTATCGAGACCGATGCCTATTCACATGAGGGAGATAAAAAAAGCTCTATAGATGATGAGTTTGATAATGGGTTTGATGAAGCATTATCAAATAGTAAAGTTGAAAAGAAATTTCTAACCGACCAAGAGAATCATGAACTTTTAGATTCTATAAGTAAAATTGCTGATAAATATAGAGCAGAAGGGCTAAAGATTTATATCGCTGGTTCTCCTGCTGTCAATAATGCACTCAAAGCTCAAATGAAAGCCGATATGCAAAAGTTTATGCGTATTACATTTTTGATTATTATTGTTTTTCTATTTCTTGTATTTAAGAGAGTCTCTGCTGTGGTTTATCCTCTACTTGTTATTCTATTTTCTCTATTGGCTACTATAGGTACAATGGCATGGGCAGGGGTAGCGTTTAAACTACCAACACAGATTGTTCCCTCTCTTCTCTTGGCTGTTTCCGTGGGAGCAACGGTACATATTTTATCTATCTTTTTTGATAAATTTAATACCACAGGAGATAAAAAAGAGGCATTAACTTATACCTTGGGTCATTCAGGATTAGCTATTGCTATGACCTCGATTACTACAGCTATTGGTGTTGGCTCTTTTTCAGGTTCACAAGTAGCTCCTATCTCTGATTTGGGTACATTTGCTTCACTTGGAGTTATGTTGTCATTGGTACTCACATTGACACTACTTCCTGCACTTCTAAGCATTACAAAGCTTAAACAGAAAGTCAAAAGCAAAGCAGGAAAGATGGATAATATGATGAAGAGATTAGCTATAATTCCTGTAAAATATAGTAAATCAGTATTGGTAGGAAGTCTCTTAATTGTTTTTATATCTCTACTTGCTTCTACACAAGTAAAACTATCTCACAATCCTCTATTTTGGTTTCAACCTGATAATATCAATAGAGTATCAACAGAGGTAATTGATAAAAAGATGAATGGTTCAGTAACGATTGAACTTGTAGTAGATACTCAAAAAGAGAATGGTTGGGTTGACCCAATTAAATTGGCTAAATTAAATAGTTTCTCTAAAAAGATGGAGAGTTATAAAGATGAGTATACTCATATAGGAAAAGTAGTCTCTCTAGCAACGATTGTCAAAGAGACCAATAGAGCATTGCATGAGAATAACGAGAGTTATTATACTATCCCAAAAGATAAAAACTTAGTCTCACAAGAGTTACTTTTATTTGAAAATTCAGGCTCTGATGACCTTGAAGATGTTGTAGATAGTCAATTCTCAAAAGCAAGAGTAACACTTAAGCTACCTTGGACAGATGCGATAAAAGCCGTTAATGTATTAGAGTATGTCAAAAAAGAGGCAAAAGAGGCATTTCCAAATGATAAAGTAGAGGTAACAGGTATGATTCCACTACTTATCAATACCTTTGCTAATGCTGTTCACTCTTCGGTAAATAGTTATATTATTGCAGGAATTCTCATTACGTTTATGATGATGTTGATTTTAGGTTCAGTTAGAATGGGAGTTATTAGTATGATTCCAAATCTAACGCCAATTATTATGGGTCTCTTTATCATGTATATAGCTAAAATGCCACTAGATATGTTTACCCTACTTATTGGTTCTATAGCCATAGGTTTAGCAGTAGATGATACAATACACTTTATGCACAATTTCAAGCGATATTACCTAGAGAGTAATGATGTGCAGTTGGCAATGGAAAATACCTTCTTTACTACAGGTAAAGCGATGGTTATAACCAGTTTAGTTTTATCTTTAGGCTTCTATGCTTATATGGCAGCTTATATGATTTCGGTTCAGAACTTTGGACTTTTGACAGGTTCTGTTATAATATTTGCACTCTTAGCCGATTTACTATTAGCACCTGCTCTTATGGTTATTTTGGCTAAACGTGGCTGGATTAAATAAAATTAAAGGATATAAAAAATGAACGCAAAAAAGATACTATTTTTACTAGGTGTTGGGGCAACCCTTTTGACTTCTACGGCTGTAGCTAGTGATAATGCACGAACTATTATGGAAAAAGTAGATGCACGAGATGATGGACAGACATTAGAGCAAGATATGATGATGGTTCTAATAGACAAAAATGGAAAAGAGCGTACACGTGATTTGAAATCATATAGCAAAGACAAAGGAGAAGATGAACAGAAGACTATGTTTTTTAAATCTCCTGCTGATGTTAAAAATACAGCATTTTTAACTTATGATTATGATGATGCCTCAAAAGATGATGACCAATGGTTGTATCTACCTGCACTTAAAAAGGTCAAGAGAATCCCATCTACAGACAAAAGTTCAAGCTTTATGGGTTCGGATTTTAGTTACTTTGATATGACCAATCGTGATTTAGATGATTACAACTTTAAAATTTTAAAAGATACAAAAGTACGTGGACATGATGCGTGGATGATTGAATCAACACCAAATAATCAAAAGGTTATTGATGAGTCAGGTTATAAAAAGACAATTGCAATTGTTAGAAAAGATAACTATGTTGTTGTTCGTGCTATTAACTTCTTGACTAATGGCAAGAAAAAGTATCTTGACCTCAAGCAGATTCATCAAGAGAACGGTATATGGGTAGTTGATAAGATGACTATGACTACCAAAAAAGGTAAACAGACTCTGCACAAAACGATTTTAACATTCTCAAATATCAAGCTTAATGCACCTATTGATGATGGTATGTTTACAACACGAAGATTAGAAAAAGGACTCTAAAATGCGATTGGCACTTGGTTCTATACTTCTAATCTCTCTGCTTAATGCAGAGAGTTTAGATGATGTATTAGATGGTTTTGATGATGAACCCTCTACTTCATCTAACTCTATCTCTAAAGATGATGATATAATGGAGGGATTTGATGATGAAGAGCCAAATAAACCATCTCATTCTATTATGGAACGTGACAAGAGAAGCAACAATAGTTTTACAGGAAAGTTTACTCAACAGGTAGCATACTCTTATAGTGATGATGCTCCTCATGACAATATCTCTTCATTTAAATCCTCTCTTTTTTTAGACTATGAACATAAGTTTACTAATGGATTTAAATTTAAAACAAATGCCAAAGCCTACTATGACTCTATCTATGATATTCGTGGTTTAGATAGATACTCACAAGATGAAAAAGATGAGTTAAAGAGTGAGGTAGAACTATATGATGCCTATTTAGAGGGTAGTTTAAGTGATAAACTAGATATAAAGCTTGGTCGTCAAGTTGTTGTATGGGGTAGAAGTGATACTATTAGGATCACCGATGTTCTAAATCCATTAGACAATCGCCGACCTGGTATGGTAGATATTGAAGATTTACGACTCCCTGTTGCAATGGCTAAAGCAGACTATTTTTTAGGGGATTGGCGTATTACTCCTATTGCTATATTGGAGCAGAGATTCTCTAAAAATCCACCAAGTGGTTCTGCTTTTAATCCTAATCCTCACTCTATTCCAGCAGATAAAAGCTACTCTGATATTACACCTGCCTTAAGTATAGGTGGAGAGTTTAGTGGTTGGGATATTAACTTTTACGCCTCTAAGCTTCATAATGATAGTGGATATTTTAAATCAGGCAAGATACAACATGATGAGGTAGATATGTTTGGAACAGCTATCAATATCCTCAAAGGCTCATGGCTACTAAAATCTGAATTAGCCTATTTTAATGGATTGAAATACTCAACTACTGGAGATAAGGAGTTTAAGCGTACAGATGGATTGATTGGTTTAGAATACAACGGTATTAGCGATACGATTATCTCTTATGATGTAGCCTTAAGAGCAATAAGTGATTATGACAATAGACTCCAACATGAACCAATAGAGACAAAAGAGAGAACCTATCAAAATGCGTTGCGTATCAGTTCTGATTTTATGAATGCTACGATAAAAGCGAACTATCTTATATCGTTATTTGGTTCAAAGCTAAACGAGGGTGGTTTTCAAAGAGCATGGCTTAAGTATGATATATCTGATGGAATCTATGCCAATGTCGGAGTAGTTGATTATATCGGTGGCTCAAAAAGGTTTGATGCCGTCTCCAATAATGATATGATGTTTATGGATATAAATTATAATTTTTAGAAGTAGAGAAAGAGTTTAAGAGGTTGATGTTTTATGAGTAGAGTGAGATACAAATCCATATTTTTATCAGATATTCATCTTGGTTCAAATTATCTTAATCATGATGTTTTTTTTAAGGCATTTGAAGAGATGGAGTCTGATAATATTTTTTTAGTTGGGGATATGTTTTCGATAAATACGATAGAGACTCATAAAAATATAGATAGATTTAGAGCAATTTTAGAGTCAAAAGATTGGAATATTATCTATATCAATGGTAACCATGAAGATGAAAGAGAGGAGAGATTTTTAAAAGAGAGAATATCTATACATTCCAACCCAAATATATTTGGAATATCCCAATATATCTATAACTCCAAAGAGAGAATATATCTTGAGCATGGTCACTCTTTTCATAAAAAAGATATATGGAATATAGCTCTAAAAAAATCTATATTCTTCTATAAAAAAATTACAAAAGTAAAAAATAGAGTAGTGCGTCCATATAATTCTAAAACGATTAAAAAGGAGACATTCTATTTTAGATATATAAAACCACTTGCTCAAAAACTACTCTCCTCATCTTTTGAGAGATATATGGTATCTCGTGCAAAAAATAAAGGTTGTAGTGTTGTTATCTGTGGTCATCTACATCTACCAAAAGATAGCGTAATTGATGGTATACGCTACCTAAATTGTGGTGATTGGATTAAATCCAATAGTTATATTGTCGAAGATAGCATGGGTAATCTATCTCTAAAATATATTAATTTTCAATAGCCTTTTTTAATTCAACCTCATCTTTTGCAAAAGAGATAGTTTGAACTTTACCATTATCAAGTTTTAAAATAGTGAGTCTATCTTCCTCTTTTGGGAATTGATTTGCAAACTCTTTATCGGTAATTGTCAAGATTTTAAAACTATTTTTTTTCATCTTTGGCAAAATAATAGTTTTTCGTAAAAGTGATGGCACACCACTCACATCAGCTAAAAGTATAATGTTATTTTTTTCTAAATAACTCTCATCTTGAGTATTAAAATAGGTACTAATAAGCGTTCCACTCTCTCTTCCAAAACTACAAATTATAAAGGTTGGCATAGTAGAGATATTATGCTCTTCTCCAAACTGGTCATTGAGTTTAAATGGTTCTATAGTGCTGTTTTGTTCAATCATTTTATATCCTTTTTTATTGTATGATTCGCCTAAAGAGGCTATTGTTAAAAGTAGCAATAGTAGTAATCCAATTAATGGTTTTTTCGTTAAGCTTTTCATAAAAAGAATTTTATCACAATTTATTAAGTTTACTAATATATAATCGCAAAAAAGAGTAAAAGGGATTATCATGCCAAATAGCGAACTAAAAGCCGAAGCGTTGGAACTTTTTAATGCAAAAGAGTATCCAAAGGCGTTGGAGTTGTATAAATATCTTGCTAATCAGGGAGATGTAGCATCTTTAGCTACTGTAGGTT
>JALSOO010000095.1 GCA_026986355.1 Campylobacteraceae bacterium
TAACCCCATCTCTTCCATTTTGATGTTGATAGATAACGGTTATCTTTTTAGAGATTTTTTGTCCTATCTCAAAAGAGATATTATCATTCTCATCACTTCCCAATAGTAGATGGTCTACATCTATACCAAAACTTCTCATAAGCCCCTTTGCAAATGTTCCACCCAAAAGAGTATATCCATCACCTCTTCTTGTACCATCAAAGAGGATAAGTGATAAAATCTCTTGCTGTGTCAAGTAAGGTTCTGCTGTAAAATTGACAATAGGCTCATCGGGAGTTCCAGATATAAATATCTGTATCGTATATTCATCTTTTTTATAATTAGCTTTTATATCTAACTGTGGTTTTTTGGGGTCTCCTGCAAAATATATATGACTCTCATCTAACGTAAAATAGTTATCTTCTAACTGATAGTAGCCTTTACTAACAGTAGACATACCAGTTACTAAAATATCTGAATTGTACTTTTTAAGTATGCTTAAATCATTAAAAAATTCTATATTTGTATCTTTAGAGATATATTTAAGTGGCTTTTTACTGTTGATTCTTATATCAAGTGATAAATTATCCAATATATAGTTGGATTTATCTTTTTTATCTTGCAAAATTATAATATCTGAATCCTCTACTATATCAGAGCCAACGACCTCATAGCTAATGAGATTTCCAAAAATATCAATATCTCCTGATACTCTTATTCTCTCTTTATCTATTTTTGCATCTAAATCTAAATCTACTAAAAAATCAAAATCTCTATTTATATAGCTAAATTGTGTAGCTTTTAGATTAAACTCTCCTTTAGAGTCTGCAATATCATATAGCCCCGACAATAGAAGCTGATTATTTATCCAAAACTCTTTTATAGATATTTTGTTATCTCTAAAGGTAAGATATGATTTTTTATTGCTATAAAAACGGCTCATATAACCATTCTCATCAACTCTAAATTTATAGCTATCTATCTCTACATTCCCTTTCTTATCTACACTAAACCTCATCTCTATATCATATATATTTATAGATTCATATCTAATCTTTTTACTTTGAATCCTAATATCAAAGCTATCTTTACTGTTTTGTCGAATATCTAAATTAGATTGACCATATAGTTTTGGGAGTTTGACTCTATAGTGTTTGGCTATACTCTTAAGTAGTCGATTTATATCTAATGATTCTGATTTCAGCTCTACTCTATTATCTTTCAATGATTTTATAGCAAAGCGATTGCTATTTGATAACAATTGAGCCTTTTTTACTATCTGATTGATGGGGTCGTAGAAGAGAGATAGTCTCATATATCTACTCTTTAATCTCATGCTATACTCTCTATTAGAGATAGATAGCTTCCCCTTCAATTCAGATAGAGAGTCAAATTTAATATCAGGATAGAGTCTAGGGAGGATACTATTGTAGGGAATAGTAGAGTTTATATCTATATAAAAGGGTTTATATAGATTCATATCTACATCTATATTTAGAAGCTTAGATAGAACTTCTATTTTAATAGTTGATTGTCTGAAATTTTTAAAATCAAAAAAGGTTTTACTTCTCAAAGAGGCTCTACTCTTTTTTAATATAGGTGGTAGAGCCTTAGTAAGTTTATCCAATTCAATACTCTCTCCTCTACTATCTAACTCTAGTAGAGCCGTTTTATAATTATCTATCTTAAATCTACCCTCTAATAGTTTAGAGGATAATCTACTATCAAAACTGCTACTTGTTCCTCTATACTCTCCTTTTAAGCCCTCTAATAGATAGTCTGAAATCTCTTTGGGCAACCCTTTGACTTTTGGAATATCTATATCTCCACTATATCTAAATCCAATTTTTTCATCAATAACCACACTACTGTTTATATTAAATCTATCTGAATAGGGCATTTTACCTATTAATGTAGAGATAATGGTTAGATTGTTATCACTATAATCATAATGGAGTTTATGTCTGGCTTTTAATAGGTCTATATTAAAATCACTATCTATTTTTAGAAGTTTTGCTGAAGAGGAGTGAGTAGCATCTATCCATACTCCATAATGATTGAGCTTTAAGCTACCGTGCAGAGTGTTTAGTGTTGAGTAGTTTAGAGGTAGAGAGTATCTTTTAAAAAGCTCTTTAGAGAGATGTATAGAGCCTTTGGCATAGATTGCAGAGTTTTGTATATATCCACTATAATTAATATCTCCAAAGTTTGTAGCTCCTTGAAGTTGAACCTTTTTTGCACGATAGTTATAGTGATGAAAAGGGTCTATCTCTGCATCAGATATATTAACCTTTGTCTTTGAGATAGTTATAGGGTTATAAGTAACATCTCTCATGGTAGCTACTATCTTTTTAATCTTTATTTTTTTAATAAAGGGATTAACTCGCTTTTTATCTTTCGTGTTAATATTTACACTATTTTTTTGTAGTCGTTTAACTAACATAGTAATAACTTTAGAGTCTATCTCTTTTAAGGAGAGAGTATCAACAAAGAGTCTATTTTTTTTGATGTTTCCTCTTAATTTTACTCCAACTAAATCGGAATCAAAATCTAAAACTATATTAGAGCTATCTAATATAAAATCTTTAGATATAGATACTCTATCTGTCTCAAATATAAAATTTGAAAATTCAACCCCCTCAAATATATAGGGTTTAATATCTAAATGTACTCTATTTAAGATAATTGAAAAATCAAAACTGATAGGTTTACTCTCTTTGGAGCTACTAAAATCCTCTACTACATTTGAGATATTCTCTATATCTACACCTCTAATATCTACCTCTTGTAGAGTAATCTTTTTATTTAAGATAGATATAGGATTCCAATGAAGTGTCGCTGAATCAAAGAGTGGTTTTTTCTTATAGGCAAGACCCTTTATCTCTAATCCTCTAAAAAAGTTCCCCTCTATACTCTTATAACTAAAACTAGAAGATTCCAAAGACTCTTTTGCCAATAGTTTTACCGTTCTAGCATCGGTTATCAAAAAGATAAATAGAATAAGTAGAACCAACAAAAGTTCAATTAGTACAGTAAACCAGTAGATAAGACGTATCAAAAGGATTGTCCTACTTGAAAATGGACAGCATTTTGGCTTCTATCTTTGATATTCATACCCATATCTATCTTGAATGGTCCAATAGGTGTCAAATATCTAAAGCCTATACCCATTGAGCTAATAACTCTATTGGAAAACTCCCAAATACCTTGATTTTCGGAAATCATTGTATTATCAGTAAAGATTGCCCCTCTAAAATCTTTATATATAGGAAAATTTGACTCTAAA
>JALSOO010000096.1 GCA_026986355.1 Campylobacteraceae bacterium
CGTTTCTTAGAGATTTGGAACTTGGTCTTTATGCAGTATGAGAGAGATACACAAGGCAACTTAAACCCACTACCTAAACCTAGTATTGATACAGGTATGGGATTAGAGAGAGTAGTAGCTATCAAAGAGGGTGTATTAAACAACTACCACTCATCTATGTTTATGCCCTACTTAGATAAGATTGGAGAGTTTGTAGGAGAACCATACAACTACAACGCTTCAAACTCTGCTAGTTATCGTGTTATTGCTGACCACTTACGCTCATGTTCCTTTCTATTAGCACAAGGGGTAAACTTTGACAAAGAGGGACGAGGATATGTGCTAAGAAGAATTATGCGTAGAGCTATTAGACATGGTTACCTTTTGGGGCTTAGAGAGCCATTTATGTACAGATTAGTAGATACACTCGTAGATAATATGGGTAGTGAGTATGACTATCTACCAGAGAGAGCAGAGTCTATTAAAGCCTCTATGAGAGTTGAAGAGGAGCGTTTTTTTAAGACGATTGAAGATGGGATTAAACTCTTTAATCAAGAGTTAAAAAATACAACCGATATGTTTAATGGAGAAGTAGCATTTAAACTCTACGACACTTACGGTTTCCCTCTTGACCTCACCGAAGATATGTTAAGAGAAAAAAACATAAAACTAGACATTAACGCATTTAACGCTAAAATGGAGGCTCAAAAGGCACAATCCAAAGCAGGTTGGAGAGGTACAGGAGAAGCTACAGCTACTGGAGACTTCAAAGAGATAAAAGAGAATTTTGGTATCAATGAGTTTGTAGGATACGATAAAACTAGAAGTAAAGCTACTGTTTTAGCACTTTTAGATGAAGAGTTTAAAAGAGTTACAGAGATTAATGGTAAAGGGTGGGTATTTTTGAGTAATACACCTTTTTATGCAGAGTCTGGTGGTCAAGTAGGCGATAGAGGTATTCTAAAGATAGATGATAGAGAAATAGAGGTTCTTGATACCAAAAAATTCCTAGATATGAACCTATCATTAGTAGAGGGAGAGATAGAAGTATGTGACCAAGTAGAGGCTATTGTAGATACTAAAAGAGTAGAGATAGAGAGACACCACTCTGCTACTCATCTACTTCAAGCAGGACTTAGAGCAATTTTGGGAGAGCATATTACCCAAGCAGGTTCACTAAATGATGATAAACGTCTACGTTTTGACTTCTCACACCCCCAACCACTTACCAATGAAGAGATAGAGAGTGTTGAAGAGTGGGTAAATAGAAAAATCAGTCAAGCTATCCCAAGAGAGACAAAACTTATGAGCATAGATGAAGCACGAGCCTCTGGAGCTATGGCACTATTTGGAGAGAAGTATGGAGATGAGGTTAGAGTTGTTAGCTTTGATGATGCTTCGGTAGAGCTTTGTGGTGGAACACATATCAACAACACATCTGAAATTGGACTATTTATGATTACAAAAGAGTCAGGAGTGAGTGCAGGAGTAAGACGAATAGAAGCCGTATGTAGCCAATCAGCACTTGAAGAGATTAACAAGATAAGAGACTCTCTAAATAGTATAAAAAAAGAGCTAAAAAATAGTAACCCAATAGCAGGTATAAAAAAGCTCAAAGAGGATATTAAAACTCTAAAGTCAGAGCTAAAAGTAGCCCTAAACTCAACTAAAAAAGAGCTAATAGCGACTCAAATAGATAATACAAATATAATTATAGAAGAGGTTGAAGCAGGAGATATAAAAGAGCTTATTGATGAAGCTAAAAACAAGTACCAAAATATTGCCATTATGCTTTTTCAAAAAAAGGGAAACAAAGTGATGATAGCCTGTGGTAGTAAAGAGACAAATATCAAAGCAGGTAGCTGGATAAAAGAGATAGCACCAATTTTAGGTGGTGGAGGTGGAGGTAGAGCAGACTTTGCCCAAGCAGGTGGAAAAGATGCCTCTAAAATTACTGAAGCAAAAGAGAAAGCTTTGGAGTATTTAAACGCTAATCTATAACTATCAGGTGCGTTATGAAACGCACCAAAATATATAACTCTACTTACTCTACAAAACTAGCTAAATCATTTTTGACAGAGATAATATCTATATAGGGTTGGATATTCTCTTCAGTGATTCCAAATGCCTCTACAAATTGAAAGAATAGATTCTGTTCATCTTCATCTGCTTCGCCATCTGCAAGTAATATATCAATTAAGTTTGCCAATATTGTATATTTTTGGTCTTCTGTTAACTTCTCATTTGCCTCTTTTAAAAATGCTTCTAAATCTTGCTTTTTAGAGTATTTTTGAGAAAGACGCATCAACTCTTCTGCATCGCCAATAGCGTAAAGTTTAACGGCTAAGTAGTTAATCTCTTCATCATCAATCTCTCCATCTGAAGACATCATGTAAATCATACTTGTTGCCAATGCAATAGCTGGTGTTAATTCTGTGTTTGCTGAAAATTTATTAAAAAATCCCATCGTGTATTACCTTATATTAAATTATTTATATGTGCGAATTATAGCAATTTTTTTCACAATTTCAACACAAAAGATGAATTTAAGATTAAATTGTTATATTTCCTTAAAAGAAAAGCCATTTACTGCTTTACTTAGAACAAAGGAAAAATTTATGAGCAATTTTTTTGCTAATTACGCCCACACTATTATCTTTTTACACGTACTCTCTGCCATTATTTGGATAGGAGGAATGATTGCTATTCGTTTAGCTGTACACCCTCATCTACAACTGATAGAAGATACTAAACTAAAGCTTGAAAAAACCCTCTCGATTATGGGTAGATTTTTTAATATTGTAATACCTTTTATTATCATCATACTCATTACTGCTATTATAATGTCTATGGGAATGCAAATTCAAAATAAAATGTTCATCTATATCAAAGAGGCTATTTGGACAGTTATGGCAATAAACTTTATTGTTATGTATCTAAAACGAGCAAAAGCTCAAAAGTTCTTTGAAGATAATAAAATTGGAGATACAAAAGTAACCTTGGCTATCATTCCCAAAGTTCTACTACCACTTAATATTATTTTGGGCGTTATAGCTCTAATATTTGGAGTAAGCCTAAGAGGATTTTAGATGATACATTTAGCTTCAAACTCCTCCTCTCGTGCCTTAATTCTAAATAAGTTTGGAATTGAGTTTATCCAAAAAGCTCCTTACTACAATGAAGAGCAGATTCAGACAAAAGAGGCAAAAGATTTTGCCTACATTGCTTCCAAAGGAAAACTTGAAGCATCTATCAAAGAGTTTGGATTAGATACCCC
>JALSOO010000097.1 GCA_026986355.1 Campylobacteraceae bacterium
AAAAGCCAAAGATGAGAACCTTACTAAATTGTCTAAAGTAAAAAAAGAGTTAGAGTCTAAAATTGCTAATATGTTAAATATTGCAAAGATAGCAGTAGAGAAAGCAAAAGCAGATAAAGAGCAAAAAGATAAAAGTATTCAAAGATTATTATCTACTAAAGAGAATTTAGAAAATAATTTAACAGCTCATATAACTCATGAAAAAGAGTTAGAGAGTGAAATGGAAATTCTAAATAGTAAGATAGAAGAGATACTTAAAGCTAAAGAAGAGGCTAAAGCTGAGGCAGAAAAGATTAAAAATGAGATAGCAGTAAAAGAACTTACCCATATATTTTCATTGACTCATGTTGCCTTTAAATTTAATAGTATGGAATTGACCAATAATAGTAAAAAGTTGTTGGATAAAGCTGCTGATGCAATCAACAAACATACTCAATTTAGTTATAAAATTAAAGGTTATACAGATAATCGTGGACGTGCTGAGTACAACTTGAAGTTAAGTGGACAACGAGCAGATAAGGTCAAAGAGTATCTTGTATCAAAAGGAGTTGATGAAACACTATTAAGCTCTGAAGGATTTGGAGATGCCAATCCAATCGCTTCAAATGATACAAAGGCAGGACGAGAAAAGAATCGTCGTGTTGTATTTGAGATTATCAATCCATAGTCTGAACCCTTTAATCTTTGGGTAGCCATGAGAGCTACCCGTACAAGTTTCTTTCGATATAATTCTCTTAATTATTTACATTAAGGATTTACAAATGGGACAAACCATTACTGAAAAAATCTTCTCTGAACATGCTGGACGTGAAGTAAAAGCAGGAGAGATTGTACGCGTTGATATTGACATGATTATTGGAAATGATATAACTACTCCTATCTCTATTCGTGCATTTGAGGAGTCTGGAGCTAAAGAGATGGCTCGACCTGACAACTTTTGTATTGTTATGGACCACTATATTCCTGCCAAAGATATTGCATCAGCAAATCAAGCAAAAATTAGCCGTGATTTTGCCTATAAACATGATATGAAATATTTCTTTGATGAGAAAGATATGGGGATTGAACACGCTTTGCTTCCTGAAAAAGGGTTGGTTATACCAGGAGATGTGATTATTGGGGCAGATTCTCATACATGTACTCATGGGGCTTTGGGTGCATTTAGTACTGGAATGGGAAGTACAGATTTATCGTTTGCTATGATTACAGGTGGAAATTGGTTTAAAGTACCTGAAACTATTAAAGTTGAACTTTCAGGAAAACCTGCTAAACATATCTATGGAAAAGATATTATCTTGGAGCTTATCCGATTAATCGGTGTTGATGGTGCTTTATATAAAGCGATTGAGTTTACAGGAGATACTCTTCAATATCTTGGAATGGCAGATAGATTTTCTATTTCCAATATGGTTATCGAAGCAGGGGCAAAAAATGGTATTTTTGCTGTTGATGATATTACAACAGAGTATCTTGAAGAGAGAGCCAAGATAAATGGTGGACTAAGAGCAGAGCCTAAAATTCACTATTCAGATGATGATGCTTCATACTGTCAAGTTATCAAAATTGATGTAGCTAACCTTTCGCCTGTGATTGCTTATCCATTTTTGCCAAGTAATGGTAAATCTATGGAACAAGCTGTAGAGGATAATCTAAAAATTGACCAAGTGATGATTGGCTCTTGTACTAATGGACGAATCGAAGATTTACGAATCGCAGCGAAGATTATGGAGGGTAAACGTGTAGCACGACATACACGAATGATTGTAACTCCTGCTACTCAAAAGATTCTACTTCAAGCTCAAAAAGAGGGATTGATGGAGATTTTAATTAATGCAGGTGCTGTTGTTTCCAATCCAACTTGTGGAGCATGTTTGGGTGGATATATGGGTATTTTAGGAGACAATGAACGCTGTGTGGCTACTACAAACCGTAACTTTGTAGGTAGAATGGGTGCTAGAACATCAGAAATTTACTTAGCAAATTCAGCAGTAGCAGCATCTAGTGCTATCGCAGGATATTTGGTAGACCCACGTTAGTTTTCTTAAAATGTTTTATTAAGTTTCTTTTAGTTAAACTCTTCCTACTTTATTAAAAATATAATATGGAGAGTAAAAACTATGAAGAATCTATTTAAAATAGGGGGATTTACCCCTTATATAGTTATCGTTTTTCTAAATGCTATGACCGATTTGGGGCATAAGATAGTGTTACAAAATACTATCTTAAAAGCCTATGATGGTGCAGACCTCATCATCTTGACAGCGATTGTTAATGGTTTAATACTTCTTCCTTTTATATTTCTATTCTCTCCTGCTGGTTTTTTGAGTGATAGATATTCTAAAACCAAAATTATAAAAGTTGCCTCATTTTTTGCTATTATTATCACTACATTGATTCTTGTATCATATATTATGGGTTGGTTTTGGGTTGCTTTTGGATTAACATTTATATTGGCTGGGCAATCTGCTATATATAGTCCTGCTAAATATGGATTGATTAAAGAGATGACAGGAGATAGAGAGTTAACATTGGCAAATTCACTTGTTCAATCTATAACAATTATATCTATTTTAGCAGGTACAGTTATCTACTCTATCTTTTTTGAACAACTTCTTCCTAGTGGTGTAGAGGATAAATCAGAGATATTACGATATATCTATCCATTGGGGTTTGCACTTATCTTTGCATCTATATTAGAGTTTTTACTATCATTAGAGTTAATCAAGAGGATAGATAGAACATCTATTCGAGTAGAACAAAATCCTAAAAGAGTGGGAGTAGAAGAGAGTATAATACTCTTAAAAGAGAGTAAAACTGTTTGGTTATCTATAATTGGTCTATCTATATTTTGGGGACTATCTCAACTTGTTGTTGCTATATTTGGAGCATATATAAAAAAAGATTTAGGTATTGATAATACAGTTATAGCAAATGGTATCTTGTCGCTTTCAGGTTTTGGTATTATTGTTGGTTCACTACTGGTTGCACGACTATCAAAAAATTATATTGAAAGAGGAATTATTCCCCTTGGGGCATTAGGGATAACATTAACACTCTTTTTTATACCTATGGTTCACTCTGTTAGCTCATTGGCTATTCTATTTTTCCTATATGGAGTCTCTTCTGGAGTCTTGATTATTCCTCTAAATACACTAATTCAACATATCACACCACAACCTATAATGGGAAAAGTGTTAGCAGGTAATAACCTTATGCAAAATATAGCAATGTTTAGTTTTCTACTGCTGACAACACTATTTGCCTATATAGGGATAGATAGCTCACATCTATTTACTATTGCGTTTATTATTGCACTAGTTGGATTTATATATAGTGTTAGATTATTAGCACAAAAGATGATTCGCTTTGTGGTTCGTATAGTTTTTGGACTCTTTTATGATATAGATGTTCAGGGGTTAGATAATATAGATGATAGTAAGGGAGTTCTATTTTTAGGAAACCATATCTCATTTTTAGATTGGGCATTTTTGCAGATAGCCTATCCAAGACAGATACATTTTGTCATTGATAGAACCTACTATAACTTATGGTACTTAAAGCCTATATTTAGATTTTTTGGAGCTATCCCTATCTCTACACGTGGAGGTAAACGAGCATTAAGTTTAGTAGCAGAGGCATTAAATAGAGGAGAGAGTGTAGCTCTTTTTCCTGAGGGGTATCTAAGTCGTAATGGACATATGGGTAAATTTCAAAAAGGGTTTGAGTTTGCTGTGGTTGATGTAACTGATGCTGTTATTGTACCTTTTTATCTAAGAGGTCTGTGGGAGGGGCGTTTCTCACATGCTTCTAAAAAAATCAAATCTAAAAAACTAAAAGATATTGGTGTCTCTTTTGGGAAACCGATGAGTATCAAAAGCTCTTCTGTTGAGGTAAAAAATGAACTCTTTAAACTCTCTGTTATCTCATGGGAAAGATACAGTAAACGTCTACCCACACTACCAAAAATGTGGATAGCTCAATCCAAAAAAGTTGCCCATAACTTATCTGTAGCCGACTCTACTGGAGTAGAGCTTAGTGGATATAGATTTATCACAGCTGTTCTATTGATGCGTGGTAAATTTAAAGAGATAGTAAAAGATGAACAAAATATTGGTCTTATATTGCCTACAAGCGTAGGTGGGGCTATTGGTAATATGGCTATATTAACACTAGGCAAAACGATTGTCAATTTAAACTACTCTAGTGGTACTAAAAGCCTAAAACATGCTATTAAGGTTGCTAATATCAAGCAGATTATTAGCTCAAAGCAGTTTATTGCCAAACTAAAGGCTAAAGGGTTTGATTTATCAGAGGCACTAGAGGGTATTGATATTATCTATCTGGAGACTCTAAAAAAGGAGATAAGCAAATCACTCCAACTAAAAACCTTTTTGATAGCTAGATTTATGCCTACATCTATTTTGAGTAGATTTTATATAAAAGATGTAAAAAGTTCAGATACTACAGCTATTTTATTCTCTAGTGGTAGTGAAGGTGTACCAAAAGGTATAGAGTTAACCCATCAAAATATCACTGGAAATATAAAACAGTTTATAAATCTAGTCAATCCAACATATAGTGATGTAATGGTAGGAACACTTCCTATATTTCACTCATTTGGATTAACGGTTACTACTTTAGCACCTCTAATAGAGGGTATTCCTCTTGTAGCACACCCTGACCCAACAGATGGTCTATCTATTGCTAAATTATCTCATAAATATAATGGAACTCTACTCTTTGGAACAGCTACATTCTTTAGACTCTATGCACGAAATAGAAAGATACACCCAATGATGTTCTCTTCTCTTAGAATGGTTATTGCAGGTGCAGAGAAGTTACCAGAAGATATTAGAGAGCTTTTTATAAAAAAATTTAACAAAACTATCTTGGAGGGTTATGGCACAACCGAAACCTCTCCTGTTGTCTCTTGTAATATTTATGATGTTATTGTTCCTGATAACTATCATATACAAGTTGGAAATAAGTTTGGAACGGTGGGATTACCTATCTTGGGTACAGCATTTATGATAGTTGACCCAAGTAGTTTTGAGCCTCTAAAGGTAGGAGAAGATGGAATGATTCTTATTGGTGGTACACAAGTGATGAAAGGCTACCTATTAGACCCTATAAAAACAGATGAGGTCACAAGAGAGATAGATGGTATCCGTTGGTATATCACAGGAGACAAAGGACATATAGACCAAGATGGATTCTTGACCATTGTAGACCGTTATAGCCGTTTTGCTAAAGTAGGTGGAGAGATGGTAAGTTTAGGTTTGGTCGAGAGTGAACTCTCTAAACTGTTAGATGAACATAGCCAACTCTCTATTACAGCTATCCCTGACAAGAAAAAAGGTGAAAAAATAGTTCTTCTATTAGAAGGAGAGAAAGATTTAGCTACTCTAAAAGAGGAGATAAAAGGTTTAGGATTAAATCCTCTCTTTTTACCAACAGCCTATTACAAAGTAGATAAAATCCCAAAACTTGGAACAGGCAAATCCGATTTTAGTGGAGCTAAAAGATTGGCATTGGATTTGGAGATGATGTAGAGATATATTGTCTATACTCTCTAAATCTTATCCAATAGAGCTCGAACTATCTCACGGTCATCAAAGTGAATCTTTTTACCTTTGATTTCCATGGTATCTTCATCTCCTTTTCCTAAAATCATCAATACTTCATTCTCTTCTAACTCTTTTAGTGCCTCTTGGATAGCAAAAGCTCTATCTACCATGGCTCTTGTATGAGTTTGGTCTTTTATACCTGATAAGATATCATTTATAATCGCTTCTGGCTCTTCACTGCGTGGGTTATCACTTGTTACATAGACTTTTTTTGCAAATTTGGAGGCTACTGCACCCATTCTTGGTCGTTTTGTTCTATCTCTATCTCCACCTGCTCCAAATACTACTGATATATCTTGGTCTTTCATGCTATCTAGTACTTGAATCATTCCATCATCTGTATGAGCAAAATCTACAATTACTAGAGGTTGACGACTCACAACCTCCATACGTCCTGCAACCCCTGCAAAGTTCTCTACTACTTCACAAACCTCCATAATATTACGACCTGTAAGCATTGTAGTAGCTCCAATAGATGCCATTAGATTAAATAGGTTAAAGAGTCCAACCATAGGAGAGTGAAATGTAGCTTCTGTTGCAAGATGTTTTATCCCTGCTGTGATACCATGCTGTAGTGAAAAGGCTTGAACCTTGAATGTGGCAGGTTCATCTACTCCATAGCTTTGTGCATTTTTAGGGTTATAGGTAATATGTTTTATATCATCTTTATTTAGTAGTTTGGGTGATTCATCAGCAAAAAAACGACTCTTGACAGCTCTATACTCCTCTACTGTTCCATGATAATCCAAGTGGTCAGAGGTCACATTTGTATGTACCTTTAGAGCAAAAGATAACCCCTCGATTCGCTCTTGGTCAATCGCATGAGAACTTACTTCCATAATAAAGTAGTTGCACCCTCTCTCATTTGCTATCTTCATACTATGTAAAATATGCAAGATAGATGGAGTGGTCATTGATTTTTCTTCTATTCGTTCATCATTAGCAAAAAAACCTCGTGTCCCTAAAAGGGCTGGTTTCTCTCCTAAATCCAATAGAAATGAGTATATTCCTGCTGTAACAGTAGTTTTGCCATTTGTACCTGTGACACCAACAACCCTTAAACTATTTAAGTTCCAATTTTTTATAAGCTCAATAGGAGTAATATATGGGGGAGGGCTGTCTAGTTGTTCAAAATATTTTCTATTTTGTGCTGTTAAAAGAAATATATCATCTTTAGTTAGTGAATTTGTATCGTCTGTAATCTGTCTATAATTATCTAAATTGTAATCTAATCGCACAATTCTCTCTTTTATTTTTTAATACATTATAGTTAATTATCTTTTATTTTATGATAAAGTTTATAAATATCTTGGTCTTTGTGAAGATTACCACTAGAAGAGTCTAAAAACTGTAGTGCCAATTCCGTTTGCCCTCGTTCAATTAACGTTTCAATAAAGAGAAGATACTCCTCTTTACTTTTTAGAATAATATGAGTTGAGAACATTACATCTTCAAATGCTTGTTTGAAATCTCCACGCTCATCAATAAAACGTAAAAAGTCTTGATATTCGATACCATCTCTATACTCTATCTTCTCTTTATCTGATGTGAGTAGTCTACTCACTTGATTATTGGTTGTATCAAGAGTAGAGAGGAGATTGACCATAATCTCTCCTGCATTCTCTTGCTCATTTTTTATAATCTGATAATAATCAAATAGTGCTTGAGCCTCTTCCCCACTCTCCATACCAATATCACATAAAAATACACCTACTTGTGCATCTCTATCCTTAGGATACTCTTTTAGTAAAAGTCCATAGGTGGTCAAAGCACTCTCATATTTACCCAAAGAGAATAGCTCTTCAGCACGGGTTAGTAGTGTATCAAGACTTATTTTAGCCATAATTATCCTAGTTGTTCCAATTTATCTTCCCAACCATGGGGAACATTCATAACCTTTATATTAGGATGAATGAATGTTTTCATCTCTTTTTCAATACCAAATTTAATAGTAGTTCCAGAACTACCACAACCGACACAAGCACCTTGGAGTTGTACAAAAACTGTACCATCTTTTATATCTAGTAATTTGACATCTCCACCATCTTTTTGTATCCATACTCTTGCCTTTTCAAGCATATCTGTAACAATCGGTTTTAACTCTTCATCTGTAAATGGAAGCACTAGCTTCTCCTTTATGTGTAATTAATCTATTTATACATTATATTTAAATGTTTGTCAAGATAAAATGATAACTTTTAGCCTATTGCCTTTTAGCTTGTTATATTTTTTCTACTCTTTCATTGAAATATAAAGATATAGAGATTACAATATCAATAATAAAATAGAAATTGGTGGATAGATGATTCGAAAAATCTTAAAAAACAGAGAAACGAACAGTAAACTCAAACATTTTATAGAAAAATATAAAATACCAAGAGAGTATCTATCTATTAACCGAAAATCTATATCCAGAGGCATACTTATCGGTCTTTTTTGGGGATTTATCCCAATGCCTATGCAGATGTTGGCTGTATTAGCCGTTACACCCTTTATACGATTTAATGTACCTATAGCTATCTCAATGGTATGGTTAAGTAATCCTATTACCATGCCATTTATGTACTATATGGAGTACAAAACAGGAATTTTTCTATTAGGAACAGAAGGTTTAAATAACATTGAACTAACCTTGGATTGGTTTAGCCAAAATTGGGACACTATTATAGTACCTTTATATGTTGGAACTGTTCCTTATTCTACTTTAGTTTCACTAATTATATATTATATCATAAATATTCTATGGATAAACTCTGTAAAAAAAGAGAGAATTAAAAAGAGCAAAAAATTAGAGTTAATAAAGCCCTAGAAAAGGGCTTGATTTGGTGGGGGGTCTACTACTACTATACTAGTTCGATAATAGCCATTGGTGCTGCGTCACCTCTACGGTTACGAGTCTTGATAATTCTGGTATAACCACCATTACGTTCTGCATATTCAGGTGCAATTTCAGTAACAAGCTTATTGGTACAAGCTTTGTCTTGCAACATTGCAAAAACTGCTCTATGTGCATTCTCTCCACTTGATGCCTTTGTTACAAGCTTTTCAAAATAACTTCTAAGCTCTTTTGCTTTAGGAAGAGTTGTCTCCATTCTTCCATATTTAATAAGAGCAATAGAGAGGTTTTTTAACAGTGCCGCTCTATGAGCAGAAGTTCTGCTTAACTTACGGTATCCATGTTTATGTCTCATATATCTTCCTTCTTATCGAGCTAGTCTTTTTTTAACTGCTCTATTTTCTTAACAAGATTAACTCTTGTATTGTCTGCGAGTTCAAAATCTTCATCATATCCTAGAGCATCTAAACACTCATTAATCTCATCAAGGGATTTTCTACCAAGATTTTTGATATTTTTAATCTCAGTTGTACTCATAAGTACTAACTCTCCAATGACTTTCATTCCTGCTCTATCAAGTGAATTAAATGAACGAGCTGATAGTCCAAGTGATTCAATTGGTTCTAAATATTTCCTAATTTCACTATCATCATTATTACGTTTAATCGGTGCTGCATTGATTTCAACATCAAGCACTCCATTAAATACAGAAAGTTGTTTATACATTGTCTCTAAAGCATTTGTAAATGCGTCAACAGGTGATACTTGACCATCGGTTTCAATATCAAAGACAATTTTTTCATAGTTTGGATTATCTTCAACCAAGACATTTTGAATGTCATAGTTTGCTTTTTTTACAGGAGTAAAGAAAGCATCTAAGGCAATAGCATCAATCGCTACATCTTCTCTAATATCTTCACTTTGAACATATCCTAAACCTTTTGCGATAACCACCGTAAAGTTTAGGATAGCATCCTCATTAAGAGTTGCTAAAAATGCTTCTGGATTTACAATCTCTATATTATCCGTGATTAAATCTTTTGCAACGATTTCACGAGAACCTACAAAGCTATAGTTAACTTCTAATTTCTCAACACCATCAGGCAGTTTAAAACGAATATTTTTAAGATTAATAATAAATACAGCTACATCTTCATGCATTCCACGAACACTATCAAACTCATGTGATGCACCCTCAATTTTAATTGAGATTGGAGCAAATCCTACAGAAGAACCTAAAATAAGTCTTCTTAGGGGATGAGCCAATGTAATAGCATAACCACTCTCAAAAGGATAGGCAATAACTTCAGATCTATTTGTTCCTAGTTCATTCACTTCTACATTTGTTGGAAGTGATGGAGCTACTTTAATTTTTTTCATTCTTTGCCTTTTTGCCTAATGTTTATTGTTACTTAGAGTAAAGCTCAACGATTAATCTCTCTTCAACTGGGATTGAAATCTCATCTCTATTTGGAACTCTTGTAAATATACCAAAGAGTTTATCTTTTTCTACATCTACCCACTCAACCATTCCAGTTTGATTTGTAAGTTCCATTGCTCTTACAACTTGTGGATTGGTTTTAGATTTTTCTCTAATTTCAATTTTTTGACCTGCTTTTACTCTAAAAGATGGAATATCAACACGTTTACCATCGACAAGAACATGTCCGTGGTTAGTAAGTTGTCTTGCAAATCTTCTAGTAGTAGCAAAACCCATTCTATAAACTACATTATCAAGTCTCTGTTCGAGAAGTTGGATAAGGATTGCTCCTGTGTTTCCATCTTTTCTATTTGCTTCAGCAAAAAGAGCTCTAAACTGTTTTTCAGATACGCCATACATGAATTTAGCTTTTTGCTTCTCTTGAAGTTGCTCACCATATTCACTTAATTTTGTTCGTCTTTGACCATGTTGCCCTGGTGGGTATGGTCTTTTCTCTAAAGCCGATTTACCTGCTAGTCTTCTCTCTCCTTTTAAGCCGAGATCAACATCAAGTCTTCGCTCTAGTTTTTCAACTGGACCTCTATATCTTGCCATATTTAATACCTTTAATTATTCTATGAATTATTAAGTCAATCACAAACAGTGATTAAACTCTTCTCTGCTTAGGAGGACGACAACCATTATGAGGTAATGGAGTAATATCTTTTAACCAAGCTACTCTAATACCTTCAGTTGCACCAATTGATTTGACAGCTGTATCTCTACCAGAACCAGGTCCTTGTACTTTGATACCAACCTCTTTGATTCCATGTTCCATAGCTTTTGACATTGCATCAGCAACTGCTTCTGTAGCTGCAAAAGGTGTAGATTTTTTAGAACCTTTAAATCCTAATGCACCTGCAGAACTCCATGCAATAACATTTCCTAGCTCATCAGTAACTGTAATTACTGTATTGTTAAAAGTAGCAGCTACGTAAACTACACCTTTAGCAATATTCTTTTTTGCTTTTTTCTTAGCCATTTATCATTACCTTCTTATGCTGCACCAACAGTTTTTCTTTTACCCTTACGAGTTCTAGCATTTGTCTTAGTTTTTTGACCTCTACATGGTAGACCACGTCTATGTCTAAGCCCTCTATATGAACCTAAATCCATAAGACCTTTGATATCCAAAGTTACTTTTTTTCTAAGATCACCTTCCACCATGAAATTTTCTTGAATTTCATTACGGATTGCAGCTGCTTGTGAATCGGTTAACTCATATACTCTTGTATTATAATCAACACCTGTTGCATCAAGAATTTTTCTTGAGCTATGAAGACCTATACCATAAATATAGGTTAATCCATATTCGATTCTCTTTTTTTTCGGTAAATCAACACCTGATATACGTGCCATGCTTATCCTTGTCTCTGTTTATGTTTTGGATTTTTGCAGATAATTCTAACGATACCTTTTCGTTTGATTATCTTGCAATCATCACACATTTTTTTTACTGATGGTCTAACCTTCATTGGTTACTCCTATAGTCTGTTTTCGCACTTTGTTGTTGCGTCATGGTTGGATGAAAATAGACTATTATTAATAATTTATTGTCCAACCAACTCTTATATAATTAGTGCCTATTATATAAAAATTCTTCACGCAGTTTTACACTAAACCTAGATTTAGGTCGCGAATACTAACAAAAATGTTATTAACTTTTACTTATATTTTAAATAATTATCTATTTTTTATGATTTTTTGTTAAAGAAGAAGCAAGTTGGTCGAAGTCGTGACCAACTTAAAGAGTAAAATTGACTATTTCATGCTAAATGGATTCATTCCACCCATCATACCACCGAAATTACTCATTGCTTGAGACTTTTTATTATCTTCTACCATTTTTAGAACATCATTGATAGCAGAGATAAGAAGAATCTGTAATGAAGATTTGTCTTCTAATAGAGAATCATCAATCATAATATCAATAATCTCATTAGCTCCATTTGCTGTTACCTCTACCATGCCACCACCTGCTTTTGCTGTCATAGTTATATTTTTGGCTTGTTCTTCCATCTCTTTGGCTTTAGATTGAAGCTCTTGAACCATTTCACCCATTTTGCTCATATCAAAATCTTTAAACATTATTCTAATCCTTTAAACTCTTGTGCTATTGTATTGTCATCTTCTAAAATAACAATTTTAGGCTTAAACTCATCAGCCTCTTTTTCACTCATACTAGCATAAGCGATAATAATAATTTTATCTCCCACATGTACTTTTCGAGCTGCTGCTCCATTGAGACATATCTCTTTTTTTCCTGCTTCCCCTGCAATAATATAGGTGGAGAATCTCTCTCCATTATCAATATTAACAATATCTACTTTTTGTCCTACACGCATATTTCCTGCATCAAGTAGATTTTGGTCAATGGTTATAGAACCGACATAGTTTAAGTTCGCTTCCGTTACTGTGGCTCTGTGCAGTTTACTATAGAGCATTGTAATGTTCATTAGAGTCGTCTCCGTGATTTGTGATTTTTTTGTATTATAGCAGATTATTATCAAATCGTATCGTAAAACCACCTCTTTCAAGAGGTGGATATAAGCTACGTTGTGTTATGATGCTATAAATAAGCTTCTGAACTCTGTGCCAAATCATCTAAGATTATCTCATCAAAAAGGCTGTTTTTCTCAT
>JALSOO010000098.1 GCA_026986355.1 Campylobacteraceae bacterium
AATGCACTTTGGGAAGAGCCTGAATATGTATCTGATAATACAGTGGAAGTAGCAATCAATCAAATTAGAAAACGATTAAAGAGTATTTTGGGTTTTCAAGTGATTCATACGGTTCGTAGAAGAGGATATAAATTCTCTTATGAAAAAGATAGCCTCTAGTTGATACTAGAGACTATTTTTTACATAATTTAGCCATATTGGCATTCCTCTCTGTTCTTGTCTTAGAGTAGTACTCATACCATGACCTGGATATAGTGTAAAATCCTCTTTGATTTTCATAGCTTTTTCTAAACTTTTTACCATTGCCTCGCCTGATGAAAAGGGGAAATCCCAACGTCCTATAGATTGTTGAAAGAGAAAATCCCCTGAGAACCATACATCTTCTATCTCGATAATAGAGTTTCCAGGGGTATGTCCTGCAAATTGACGGTATTGTACTTTGATACCATGAATATCTAAGAGTTCATCTCCTTTAACTAAAATATCTGCCTTGCTTTTTGGAGGATTTTGTCCTAATATACATTTATCAAGTATAAATGCATCATCTCTATTTATATAGATAGGTATTTCTAATCTCTCTTTTAGCTCTGCATTTGACCAAATATGGTCATAGTGTCCATGTGTGTTTAAAATTGCAATAGGATTAGTAGTATTGTTTAGTACCCATGAAGTCGCATTTATTCCAGGGTCAATAATCAAATCTTTATTATCTATAGTTACAATATAGCAGTTGGTTTGGGTAGCACCCATGGGTTGGATTTTAATCTCCATATTATTTATAACTCCTCTTTTTTTGATATAATTGTGTTATGAATATATATAGACTCTTAGAAGAAGCGATTACAACCGATTGCATCGAAACCAAAGAAAAACTCACACAACAATGTTGGGAGTATTGTAGCAAAAATGATTTTATATCCTCACAAGGATTTGTACCTAGACTCTTTAAAGAGCCATCGTATAGTAGTATCTGCACTATTGTAGAGCCAAAAGCACTAAAAACTCGAAAAGATTTTGATACCAATGAGGGGTTGGCTACATTAGTTCATGCCATTGCTCATATCGAGTATTCAGCAATAGATTTAGCATTAGATGCAATCTATAGATTTCCTACTATGCCACAAAGCTATAAGTTAGATTGGTTAGAAGTAGCACAAGATGAGATTCGACACTATAAGATGTTAGAGAGTCTATTAAATGATTTGGGATTTATTTATGGAGATTTTCCTGTTCATTGTGGACTTTTTGATGCTTTGGTACATACAGCAGGAGATATTTTAGAGCGTATGGCAATTATTCCACGCTATTATGAAGCAAGTGGATTGGACGTAAATCCTCAAATTATTAAGAAACTTAATAACAAACGTAAATTACCAATGGTTCAACGCTTGATTGAGGTTCTTAATATCATTTATAATGAGGAGATTGTACATGTTGAAAAAGGGGATAGATGGTTTAAATATCTTTGTGACAAAGAGAATTTAGACTATTCTGTTTATTTTAAGATTTTAGATAAATACAAACTTCTAAGTAAATATCGTCCACATATAAATGTTGATGCACGACAAAAAGCAGGGTTTTCATGCGTTGAGTTAGAAAAATTGGGAGATATAGTGTGTAAATGAATATATAATAACAAAAAATATTAAAATTAATTCCTATTAACATTAAATTTAATAAAAATATAGTATACTAAAGATTGGATAAAAAATAAATAAAGTGAAATAATATGCAAAATAAAATAGAGTTTTTTAAACCATCGATTCATGAGAAGACAAAGCAGTATATAGATGATGTTCTAACATTTTCTGATAATCAAAAAGTTGAGAAGCTAGAGAACTCATTTAAAAATTTGATTGGCTGTAAATATGCGATTGCTACTACTAGTGGTACTTCTGCATTGCATTTGGCTATGTGTGCCTTGAATTTTAAAAGAGGAGATAAAGTTATATGTAGCATTAATGTTTTCCCTTCTATTCCACAAGCTGTACGGCATTTTGATGCTGAACCCATTTTTGTTGATATTGAGAGTAAAAATTACAATATTGATTTGAATAAATTGGAGGTTGCTTTAAAAAAGAACCAAAGTAAAAAGTTAAAAGCAATAGTTGTAAACCATATGGCAGGAAATATTCTGGACTTGAAAAAAGTTTATGCGTTAGCAGAAACATATAAAGTAAAAGTTATTGAAGATGCGTCAAATGCAATGGGTGCAAAATATAAAGGTAATTATATTGGAAATACAGGAGCAGATGTTACTATATTCTCTTTTGCTCCACACCTATGTAACTCTCTTGTCAATGCAGGTATGCTAGTTACTAATGACTCCAAAATAGATGAACGTGCAAAACTATTAGCCTTTCATGGTATTAGTGGAAAGAAACGTGATGAGTTTGGAAATGTTGATTATATCTATGATGTGGTTGATATTGGTTGGAAATATGATTTGGGTCAACTTGAGGCAGCCTATTGTTTAGCCGATTTTGAAGTATTAGAGAAGAAAATTAAGAGAAGACAAGAGATAGCGTCTAAGTACAATAAAGCTCTTGCAAATTTAAATCATGTTCGTTTACCAAACTTAGAAAAAGATGATATTGTTAGTCAATATATTGTTGAAGTTGATAAAAATAGAGATTTCTTTGTAAATGAGTTGAAAAAAGAGGGTGTAAATATCTCTGTACACTACATGCCTCTACATTTAACAGAATATTACAAGCAAAAATACTCAATGAAAGTCTTTGACTATTCGGTAGCATTGGGGTGTTTCCAACGTGTAATGTCTCTACCTATCCATAATTCATTAACAGATGATGAGGTTATAGCTGTATGTAATGCTGTCAAAAAAGTAGATGCTGCTCATATATAGATGAGTCAGCAGCAGAGTAGACTCCTCTCTTTTTTTGAGAGACTTTTTTTTAAACCTAATTCTCTTGATTGGGTTATTATTGCTCTTTTATCTCCTCTATCTATATTATATGGGAGCGTTATGCTAATTAGAAGAGTTTTATCTATAAAAAAGAGCTACTCAATACCAATTATAAGTATTGGAAATTTAACTGTAGGTGGTTCAGGCAAGACACCTTTTGTTATCTCTTTGGCTTCTCGTTATGAGAATGTATCTATTATCTCCCGTGGTTATGGGAGGCAGAGCAGAGGTTTAGTAGAAGTTAGCCGTAAGGGTCAGATATTAACAGATG
>JALSOO010000099.1 GCA_026986355.1 Campylobacteraceae bacterium
GCAAGTATAAATCTCAAACAAGTGGCTACATGTTCAAGAGACACTATAAACGACTGTGGAGAATCAATCATTAGATATTCTGTGAAGCAGTAATATTGTTAACTATTAACAACAATTTATGAACGGTGCTAGTTTATTCGAAGCACTCAATATTGATAAGAGAGTAAAAGAGGGTGACTCTCTCCAGATTATTGCTATAATAACAAAAAAATAGAAAGAGTTTAAAATATGTCTATATATAATCTAGGTCTATCAGCTCAAATAGTAAAAGCCTTAAGAGATAAGGGGTATGAGTCTGCAACTCCTATTCAACAGGTATTAATTCCTGCTATCTTTGGTGGGCGTGATATTATGGCAGGTGCTATGACAGGTACAGGCAAGACAGCAGGGTTTGCGTTGCCTATTTTAGAAGAGCTTATGAGAGAGTACCAAGAGGGGAAACATCATCTTAGAGCTGTTATTATAGTTCCAACGCGTGAGTTGGCAAAACAGGTACATGAGAGCTTTATAGCATATGGTAAATATCTACCTCTAAAATCTGTGGTGCTTTATGGTGGGGCAAATATGCGTTCACAAGTTAATAGACTCAAACAAGGAGTAGATATTGTAGTATCAACCTCTGGGCGACTGATAGAGCATATAGAGCAGAAAAATATAGATTTACATGCTGTACGTTATTTGGTTCTTGATGAGGCTGATACTATTTTAGATATGGGATTTGTGTATGAAGTGAGTAGGGTTATCTCTTTTTTACCTCAAAAACGACAAAATATACTTATATCTGCAACTCTTTCGGGGTCTGTTAAGCGTCTAGCAGAGCAGATTTTATATCGACCAAAATTGATAGAGGTAGATAGTATGGGTACATCGGCTACTAGTGTCAAACAGATTATACACCCTGTACGAAGTGAGCTTAAGATGGGACTTCTATCTTATATCATAGGTTCAAAAAACTATCAACAAGTTTTGGTTTTTGTCCGTAAAAAACAAGAAGCCGATGAGGTAGGAGATGAGCTAAATAGTAGTGGTCTTAAAACGGTGGTTATTCATGGAGATAAGAGTTTTGGTGTTCGTGCTAGAGCGTTGGAGGGCTTTAGAAATGGTAAAATCAGAGTATTAGTAGCTACTGATATTGTGGCTAGAGGTATTGATATACCATTTTTAGATGTAGTAATAAACTATGATATTCCTCATGTTACAGGGGATTTTATACATAGGGTAGGTCGAACAGGAAGAGCAGGGCGAAAAGGTTTAGCTATTACTCTACTCTCTCCTAATGAAGAGGTAGCTATGAGAGATGTAGAGCGACTCATGGGAAAAGCTATTGAGCGTCAAGAGATAGATGGATACACCCCCAAAGTCGAAAAAGTAGCTAAAGGAGCAAGAAAAACCACCAACAGAACCAAAAAGGTAAAGGGTGCATTTGGAGATAAAAAGAGTCGTGCTACTCCTACAAAAAAGAGACGTAAAGTAACCAAGCGTGATGGATTTAAGGTTCTTGGTAATGAAAAAAAGAGGAAGAGAAGATAATAACTACTTACGTTATAATATCATCAAAAAATGGAGCAGAAACTTTTGGAAAATAGAATAGAGAAGCAGGATAAAATAGTAACTATGTTTGATGATATAGCCTCAACTTATGATTTGACAAATCGAGTATTGAGTATGGGTATCGACATAAAATGGAGAAGAACAGCGTGTGAGAAAGCTTATGAGATTTTAGAAAATAAATCTCTATCTCAAATTACAGATGTAGCATGTGGTACAGGAGATTTACTTCTTTTTTGGAAAGAGTATGCCGAAAAAAAGGGAGTAGATGTTCAAAAATATGTCGGTGTTGACCCATCTACAGGAATGTTAGAGGTAGCACGAAAGAAGATAGATTTTGCCGAGTTCAAAGAGGGCAAAGCCCAAGAATTACCAGTAGCAGATAGCTCAACAGAGTTAATCTCTATCTCTTATGGTATCCGTAATGTTGTAGATAGAGTAGAAGCCCTACAAGAGTTCTACCGAGCCTTAAAGCCTAAAGGTATTGTTGTGATTTTAGAGTTTACCAAACAAGATAGAGAAGGTATATTTGATAAGGTAGTAGATTTTGGAATGAAAAAGGTTCTCCCACGAGTTGGTGGGCTTATCTCTAAAAATTATGAAGCCTACAAATACCTACCAGACTCTATCGAGGGCTTTTTAACCACAGAGATGTTAGCCAAAGAGCTAAAAGAGGCAGGATTTGAGATGAGATACACTAAAAGCTTTACAATGGGAATCTCAACACTCTTAATCGCACAAAAACCATAACAGTATGAAGAGAAAATTAGATAATCTAAAAAATAATCCAGAGTTTCAAGAGAAACTACAAAAACTCAAACCCAAAAGAAATATTTGGGGTGTTTTAGGTGTGGTTATCTTCTTTTTTGTTCCTGAAGTTATTAATGCTATTTGGTACAAAGAGATAACCCAATGGTTTATGAATTTAATCCATAATTCATCAGAAACACCAATAAATCAACTTTTGGAGTGGATAATACCTAAAATTTTTACAGGAGAGATTAGCTTTTTTAATATTGGATTAGGGATTGCATTTTTGGTTTGGATTTTTTGGGAAGATATAGAGAGGAGATTAAAATAGATTTATTTTAGAAAATGACGTGAGATACTATAATTTGATGAAGGAATATTAATATATGGCAAAGAAAAAAATACTATTTGAGTGTCAAGCATGTGGGTTTCAAAGTCCTCGTTGGTTGGGGAAGTGTACGGGTTGTAATCAGTGGGATACTATGGTGGAGCTTACAACTGAACAGATAAAATTTGTAGAAGAGACAAAAAAGAAGAGTTCTTCTAATCCTAACACTCAACAAGCTATCTCGATTACAGAGGTTGAGCAGGAGAATATACAGCGTTTTAGTTCTGGTAGTAAAGAGTTAGATTTGGTTTTAGGTGGGGGTATCGTACCTGGGTCACTTACACTTATTGGTGGAAGCCCTGGAATCGGAAAATCGACTCTACTACTAAAAATAGCAGGTAATTTGGCAAAAAAAAATATCTCTGTACTCTATGTATCAGGAGAAGAGTCAACAGGGCAGATTAAACTTCGTGCAGATAGATTAGATGCAAATGAAAAAGAGCTTTATCTTCTAGCAGAGAT
>JALSOO010000100.1 GCA_026986355.1 Campylobacteraceae bacterium
CATCTATCTTAGCTATTGGTAAGCCTGAGATATTTTTTATCTCTTGAATTTGTGTGCCATCATTAAAGATTGTCTTTACTCTTTGGTTTAGTTTATTATACTCATATTTGGTTGTATGATTTAAGGCATCTGTGATGCTTTTTAGGTTTCCATTTGGATCGTAGGTGTATGTTGTTTTATTACCAAGAGCGTCTGTTTGGCTTATTTTTCTACCTGCTTTGTCGTATTCATAATTTGTAGTATTGCCATTTTGGTCGGTGGTGCTTTTTACTCTACCTGCTTTATCGTAGCTAGTTTTTGTAGTAGTTTCATCTGGATAGGTAGTCTTAATAAGTCTATCTGCATCATCATACTCATAGCTAGTTGTTTCATCTTTACGGTTGGTTTCTGATTTTAGGTTATCCATAGCATCATAGACTTTTATCTCGGTAGTCTCATCTGGATACTCTGTTTTTGTTAATTTATTGTGATTGTTGTAGGTGAATTTAGTTGTTCTACCTTGTGCATCTGTTTGAGATACTTTATTTCCTCTATCATCATATTTGTATGTAGTCTTATTTCCATAAATATCTGTGTGCGATTTTACTCTATCATATACATCATATTCCCAAGATTCATTAGTGCTTTTACCATCTGGATATGTTGTTTTGGTTGTTCGCATATTTGAGTGGTCATCATACGAATGCTCTATAATTGTGCCATCTGGTCTGCTCTCTTTAAGAAGGTTTCCTTTAGATGAAATAGCTCCTAGGAGAATAACATTGTGATAATCAAACTCATATTTTGTGGTTTCATTATACTCATTTATTACTTCTATTCTATTGCCAAATCTATCATAATCATATCTATTGGTTGCTCCTGATGCTGTAGTAATAGAAGTAGGAGCATTGTATTTATCGTAAAATATCTTCATAGTATTACCATTTTTATCGCTAATACTTGTTGGAGAGTTTTTATCGTTATATGTTGTCTCTTCTTTATTGCCTAATGGATCTTCTATAAAACGCAAGTTTCCTGCAACATCATATTTTTTTGTAATTGTATTTTCTAGAGGGTCTGTAACTGTTAGCTCTCTTCCTTTTGGATCATAAGTATGGGTGGTAGTCTCATCCATAGGGTTTGTCTCAGATAATACATTTCCATTGTCATCATATACATATATATGGGTTCTATCTAATTTATCTTTTACAATCTCTTCTTTGCCATCAATATTGTGGGTAAACTCTGTTACTTTTCCATCTGCATCTACTGTTTTTGTTAATCTTCCATGTTCATCATAATAGTTTCTTGCTACTTTTAAACCAGATTTATCATAATAATCTTTAAGTAGATGTCCTTTAAGGTATGTATATTTTGTCTTTTTGCCACCTTGGTCTATTACATAATCTAAATCATCCCCTTGATTGTAGTGATATTGAACATTTCTACCACTAGGGTCTGAAATCTTTATAATTCTATCTTGAGCATCTCTTTGGAATGTAAGAGACTCACCTCTACTACTTTGGATACCATCGTGAGTATATGTAAGTGTATCTCCTCTTAAATTAATTATCTTGGTAATACCTATGTTTTGATCTACCTCATAAACCATTCCATTTTTTAATGTTAATCTATATTTTTGAGGGTTATATGGCTTACTAGATATAGCATCAATTATATTACCACTGTTTGTCATATATATATCAGAACCATCAATAGCCTCTAATTTTGCTGTTGTTCCATTTAGAGGTTTAAGAATTGGTGCAGAAACAATAACTCCATGCAGATAACCACATTTTTTTTCAAAATAGTATTCAAAGCTCTCTGTAGTCCCATCTGGTAAAGCAATATTTACAATATGTTGTCTATTTGGCTTATAACAGTAAATTCCAGCAAATAAATCTGGAGTCATCTTCCACTCAATACCCGGATTTATATTCTCTTCTATCTTTACATTTTGATAATCTATACTCCATGCATAACCAAAGGCTAACTTATTGTATCTTTGAAGTGTAGAGTAAGTTCTATTTACCTGCACTGGTATTCCACCTACCTTTATATCAAAATCCCTTACAGTAAATGAGAAGTTACCAATTTTTGCTTTACCTTCTATTATAACTCTTGTATAAGCTTCTGATATGGCACCATTTAAATCTACTACTGTTAGCTTAATATCGTAAATACCATTTTGTATTGTAGTAGCATCTATAGCACCTAGCTTTCCTTTTACTACACTTTTTGTTCCTTTTTTAAATATAGTGTAATTATTTTTTCCTACAGGAGATATAGATAGTGTATAGTAGTCTAAATTTTTATCACTAGCTGTTCCTATAATATCGACTTTTAGTTTTATTTTTGTATCTGCTGCTGGTGAAGTTATGTTAGCATCTGGTGGTGTAGTATCACTTGGGTCAGTTACACGAACTATAACAGTATCTTTGGATTTTAGAGCATCATCATCTGTAACTATTAGAGTAATTATATGAGAGCCAACTTTAAAATCACTCTTTGTAAATCTTATCTTTTTAGATAGAGTTACATTACCCTCTTTCCATTCATACGATACAATTTTACCATCAGGGTCTTTACTTGCTTTTGCATCTAAAGTTACTTTGCTTCCTTTAGTAACATTTATATCTTTTCCAGCATTTGCTATTGGTGGCATTGCTTTTTTAACATAAACTACTCTATTTGCATTTGCTTCATTTCCTGCTTTATCTTTAGCTTTATAAATTACTTTGTATTTTCCAATTTTACTTGTATCTACATTTGATTTTACAGATACACTTACATTGCCATCTCTATCATCCCAAGCAGTTGCACCTGCATCAATATATTTACTATTTAATTTAACATAAGCTGGGTTATCTCCTAATATTGTAATTACTGGTGGGGTTGTATCTGGTGATGGAATTACAGTTACAATAATACTATCACTAGCTCTTCCTAAACTGTTATCTATTACATTTAGCGTAACATTGTGTTTACCTAAGCTCAAATTATTAATTTTTAAATTGGCAACTTTTGAGACTATTTTTCCATCAATTCTCCATTCATAAGATGTTATGTTTCCATCTGGGTCACTAGCTTTAGGCTTTAATATTAGAGTATCTCCTTGTGTAATATTAATATCTTTGCCTAGTTCTACTCTTGGT
>JALSOO010000101.1 GCA_026986355.1 Campylobacteraceae bacterium
AAATATTTTTTGAAAAAAGTGATATTTAATATTCTTTTAAGGTTTTTTCTACTATAATCTCACTCCACAAACAACTGGACAGTTGGGTGAGCTGGCTGAAACCACATCCCTGCTAAGGATGCGTACGGGTAACTGTACCGAGAGTTCGAATCTCTCACTGTCCGCCATATTTCCCCTAAAAACATATTATCTTCTAAGTAACTTAATAGTTAACTCTATTTATAATATATCTAAAAAAGATAATTTGCCATGTTGAAACATCTAAACTTTAGAGTTATTGCCATTTTATCTATATTTTTTATAGATACCTCTTTTGCTAAATTAGAGCTAGGGGTGCTTGATGAGTATCATGATAGTTTATGTGATGTATTGGTAAATACAAGTAATAGTATTGATGACTATTTTATAGATGATAATAGTACTAAAATTAGAAGTAAAACTTATGCTAAATTCTCTACCTCTATAGCTGTAGAGGATAATCAAAAACTTGAAAAAGATATACGTCTACGCCTACGTCTCAATCTACCTAAAGTTCAGAGAAATTTACGTCTTATTTTTGAAGATGATAATTATAATAATGAGTTTTATGATAGAACAACACTAAACAGTGAAAAACTCAAAGATAAGAGTTACTATTTACGATTGGACTATTTTAAATTTATAAAAAAGAAATTTAATTTCTCTTTAGGAGTAGGACTTCGTGTGCGTCAAGGTAATCTAATCCCATATCTAAATTTCCATTCACGCTATGATATTTTTGAAAATAGAGAGTTTAAGAGTGCTTTTTATAATCGTTTACGCTATTATAGTGATGGAGAGATAGAGGATATTTTAGAGTTTAATAATAGATATATTGTTGATAATTCAGTTTATCTTATACTCGGTAATAAATTGAGTTATTCAGATAGAGATAGTTATCAGATTGCTTATCACGATTTATCACTAATAAAAGAGCTTAGCGATAAAAAAGAGCTTGGTGTTGGGTTTGGAATTAGAAGTAGTTTGGTTGATTTTAAAAATTATAGTGTGGAATACTACCATATTCACACTCTATATCATCATCTTTTCTATAAAAAATGGCTCTATTACCAATTAGCCCCCTCTATTTTGTGGAGAGAGAGTAATAATTTTAATATCTCTTATCGAATGATGATAAATTTGGGAATTATCTTTAAGAAGTAGACAACTCTTCTATTTTTTTTAGAAATTCATTATGGGTTAGATAGACTAAGTTATCAAAATTACTCTGTATCCTCTTTAAGTTTTTTTCATTTGCTTTTAAATTCATCATAGAGAGTAGTGTTTGTAGATGTTCTCCATCTCCTTTTGCAATATCTTGAGTAATCTCAACTCTATTATTATCCAGGTAGCTCATACGAGCCATACCTCTACCACTTCCTGATGTCACTTCTGAAGTTGCTTCTGTTGATATCTCTAAAGAGATAGTTGCAGTTATTTGACCTGTTGCTTCAAAGGTTGAAAAGAGTATATCATCATCTCCATCATGGCTATTTGAGCTATGGGAGTACTCTCTATGGTAATCTTGTGCATGCATTATTTTAGGTTTAACTGTTTTTGCTTGAAGAAAAATAGAAGTAAGCGATAATAGTAGTAGTAAAGTTTTCATGATTTCTCCTAAATGAGTTTAGATATAATTATATACAAAATTTGTAGAGTAAAAGAGTAAAATGGATTGGAAAAAATTTGAGGTTAGCAAAGTTGGACGATTGGACAAACTCTTAACCCAAGAGTTAAAACATAGTCGAAATCAAGTAGAACAACTTATAAAAGAGGGTTTGGTCAAGGTTAATAATAGAGTAGTTTTAAAAACAGGTAAAAAACTTACTGTAGGTGATTCTATCTCTTATAAATTTAAAGATGTTGTACCAAAAGAGGCTGTAACAGTAGATTTTGATGTTGAGATTCTCTATGAAGATGAGGTAATGATGGTTATCAATAAGCCATCAGGGCTTGTAGTACACCCTGCACCTTCGGTAAAAGGGGCTACTTTGGTAGATTGGCTTATTCATAAAGGTATCTCTCTTTCAACCATTTCAGGCGAAGAGCGTCATGGAATTGTGCATAGAATTGATAAAGATACAACAGGAGCTTTGGTTATCGCTAAAACCAATGAAGCACATCAAAAATTGAGTGAACAACTGCAAGATAAAAGTATGGGTAGGTACTATCTAGCTATTATTGATTGTCCATTAAAAGCTAATGGTATTGTAGATAAACCTATTGGTAGAAATCCTAATAATCGTCTAAAAATGGGTATCTCTACACAAGGCAAAGAGGCTAAATCAGCTTTTTGTAAATTGATAGAGACGGGAAGATTTCATAATTCAGAACAAAATTTAGAGCTTATTGCTGTCAAGCTTTTTACTGGTAGAACACATCAGATACGTGTACATTTAGAGAGTTTGGGTAGACATATACTTGGAGATAGTTTATATGGATTTAAGAGCAAAAAAGATACAATAGATAGAGTATTTTTACACGCATATAAACTATATATGTTTCATCCACTTACAAATAGACGAATGGAGTTCGTTGCACCACTCTTTGCTGATATGCAAGAGTTTATTAATAAAAAGTTTAATCAAGGAGAGATTAATGAAAAAATTAACCCTAGTACCATTGACACTTATTTCAGCACTATTACTCAACGGTTGTAATCCATCTGCTCTTGCAACCTATCAATTAGATAGAAAATTGCCTAAAATGAATAGCGTAAAAGCCGTAGCAGGAAATACCTATGTAGCTTTTGAGTGGCAACCTATTGACAAACAAGGTTTAGATGGAGTCAACATCTATCGTACACAAGGAGATGGGAGAGTCTATAATCCAAATAAAACATTGGTAAAAGTAGGAACAGTCTCAAACCGTTTTGCTACACACTATGTTGATAAAGGATTGCATCAAAATAGTCAATATACCTATACCTTTACTACTATAAAAGGTGGTTTTGAATCAGCACATGGTCAAGTAATAGATGTCAAAACTCTACCTCCTTTTGATGCTATAACTTTTTTTCAAGCTTTTCAAAAAGCACCTAATGTTATTAAATTGATATGGAGACCACACTCAGATAAGAGAGTTAAAATGTATAAAATAGAGAGAAGTATCAATGG
>JALSOO010000102.1 GCA_026986355.1 Campylobacteraceae bacterium
TAATACAAGGGCCAAATTTAAATATGTTGGGTATCAGAGAACAAAATATCTATGGACCAATGAAACTTGATGATATTCATGCACAGATGAGTGCATTTGCAGAACAAAACAGTGTAGAGATTGAATTCTTTCAAAGTAACTTAGAGGGTGAAATTGTAGATAGACTTCAAGAGTGTTTAGGAGATGCAACAGGGATTATTATCAATCCAGCAGCATACACACACACATCTATTGCGATTCGTGATGCTATCTCAGCTATTCAAATCCCAACTGTAGAGGTTCATCTATCAAATATTCATCAACGAGAAGAGTTTAGACACACCTCATTAACTGCTCCTGTATGTGCAGGTCAAATCGTTGGTTTTGGTCCATTTGGTTATCACTTGGCAATGCTATCTATGATTCAAATCATGAATGAGATACAATCTCTTCAAGAGCAACAACAATCTCAAGAGGCACAAGTAGCTCTACAAAACAACTAAAAATAAAAATTAGTCGGATAGCCTCCGACTATACAAGGTTAAAACTCCATGAATTATATTATCAAAGATGAAAATGCTATCTACTATGAGTGTGGTTATAGCTCTGATAATGCTCTATTTCTAAAGCTAGGAAGTGAAGCATTTTTTATTACCGATTCTCGATATGCTATTGAAGCAGATAATAGTGTGCAGAGTGCAACCGTTATAATTGATGGAGATTTATATGGAAAAGCAAATAAGCTGATTAAAAATTCAACCATCAAAGAGTTAATCATTGACCCTAAAGAGTGGAGTATATTTCACTTCTCCCTATTGAGTGATAATTTAAATATAAATTTTAAAAAAGAGAGTGATTTTTCACATAAAAAACGTATTATTAAAACACCTGATGAACTTTTACTCTTAAAAAAAGCCGTAGAGCTTGGGGCAGAGGCTTTTGATGATTTCGCACATTATGTCGATAGATATGGGATTGAAGAAGATGAACATCATCTAGGCTATATAGCCCAAGGTTCTCTATCTCATAGAGGTAAATATGAGTTATCTTTTGACCCTATTGTAGCGATTAATGCCAATAGTGCTAAACCTCATGCTCTACCTACAGATACAAAGCTTAAAAAAGATGATTTACTGCTTGTTGATGCAGGATTGAAGTATAAACGTTACTGTTCCGATAGAACGCGTACAGTATTTGTTGATAGTGGATTTAAATTTAAGTATGAGCAGAGATTTAATAGTAAAAAGATTCAAAAAGCTTATGATTTGGTGCTAAAAGCACACGATAATGCTATCGAAAAAGCACGTTCTGGCATGAGAGCAAAAGAGATAGATGCTTTGACTCGTGATATTATTCACAAGGGTGGAATGGGAGAGTACTATGTTCACTCCACAGGTCATGGAGTAGGATTAGATATTCATGAGATGCCATACATCTCTACAAAATCAGATACGATTATAGAGGATTCAATGGTCTATACCATTGAACCTGGTATATATATCCCAAATGAATTTGGTATTCGTATAGAAGATATGGTTACAATGGTAGATGGTAGAGTTGAGGTTTTATGAGAAAGATATTAGATTCAAAAAATACTCTTTTCTATCAAAAAAATTATCCCTATTACTCTAAACTAAAATCAGATAAACCCTATCAAGCACTATTGGGGATTGGAGGAAATATAGGAGATGTGCGTAGACGATTTAATCATCTCTTCTATTTTTTACAACAATCCTCATTGGTTGACATTGTAGAGACTGCACCAATTCTAAAAAATCCACCTTTTGGTTATTTAAAACAAGATTATTTCTATAATTCATTAATAATTGTGAAAACTTGTTTAAGACCTAAAGCACTTTTACGCTATATTTTGCATGTTGAAAAGAGGTTTGGACGGAAACGCTCTTTTCCTGATGCACCTCGCACCTTAGATATTGATATGATATTTTATGAAGATGAGGTAATCAACACAGCAGAGTTGACTCTGCCCCATCATGCTTGGCATGAACGGGAATCGGTTACTATTCCGTTATCTTATTTAAAGGTTCATATATGGAGAACAAAACAGTTTTAGTAGGAATGAGTGGTGGAGTTGACTCTACCGTGACAGCAATATTGTTGCAAAAAGAGGGATATAATGTAACAGGTGTATATATGAAGCTTCATGAGAAGAAGGGTTATCATGAAGCTAACTACACCAAGGTACAACGTGTAGCAGACTATTTGGGAATTGATGTTTATTTCCTTGATTTAGCAGAGGATTTCAAAAAAGATGTATATGACTATTTTGTAGAGACCTACAAAGAGGGATTGACACCAAATCCTTGTGTGATGTGTAATCGAAATATAAAGTTTGGCAAGATGATAGAGTTTGCAGACTCTTTAGGGATTGATAAAGTGGCAACAGGGCATTATCTTAATTGTGATGGAGAGTTCTTCTCAACAGCAACTGATGATTCAAAAGACCAAAGCTATTTTGTAGCACAAGTACGAAAAGAGGTTCTACCTAGATTGCTTTTTCCTTTAGGTTCATGGGTCAAAAGTGATGTAAAAGCCTATGCAAGTCAGATTCCCCCTCTACAAGATTTCGCAACTCAAAAAGAGAGTTCTGAAATATGTTTTGTAGAGAATGATTATACAGAAGTCTTAGAGAGACATATGGATATAGATTTAGAGGGAGATACTGTATACAGTGATGGTACAGTGGTAGGAAAGCACAAAGGCTATATGCACTACACCATTGGAAAACGAAGAGGATTTACAGTAGATGGAGCGCATGACCCACATTTTGTACTCTCTATTAATCCAGAAAAAAATCAAGTAGTGGTAGGAAAGAGAGAAGAGCTTGAAGCTCATAAATTTAATATAAAAAACATCAATCTTTTTAAAGATTTAGACTCATCTAACCTAACTGTAAAAGTACGATATAGAACCAAAGCAATACCTTGTGATGTAACTTTTGATGAATATAAAGAGAGAGCAAGAGTAGAACTTGATAATCCTGTTTTTGGATTGGCTTATGGACAAGTAGCAGTCTTTTATGAAGGTGATAAGGTTGTTGGCTCTGGGGTTATTTGCTAATGATTATAATCCCTATGTTATGAAAATATGGGTAAAATTCGCTCGAAATATATAAACT
>JALSOO010000103.1 GCA_026986355.1 Campylobacteraceae bacterium
ATAAATTATCACAAGTTAAAACAGCTGGTTTTGTTATCAAACCTGATTCCCCAGAGATTCGTCATATCTATGATGAGATAAAAGAGAAGTTTAATGCTAGAGGTATTAGAGTTCTTTTAGTAGAACACTCTGCTACAATGATAGGCTATAAAGGTATTTCATTTAGTAGACTTTGTAGAGATTCAGATTTTTTAGTCTCTTTAGGAGGAGATGGGACACTACTATCTCTAGTGAGGAAATCATACAGCTATCATAAACCTGTACTTGGAATTAATGCAGGAACATTAGGCTTTTTGGCAGATGTTACCTTGGACGAAGTGGATACCTTTTTGGATAATCTACTTGTTGGTCAATATAGGATTGATGATAGAATGATGATTGATGGGTATATCCAGACTATAAATGGTCGTAAAAGCTTTTATGCCTTTAATGATGTGGTTATAACACGACCAAGTATCTCTCATATGGTCAAGATAGATGCATCTATTGATAATGAGTGGTTCAATACCTATCGAGGAGACGGTTTGATTATCTCTACACCTACAGGAGCTACGGCATATAATCTAGCTGCAGGAGGTCCTGTAATGTATCCTCTGACCAAAGCTTTTATTATGACTCCTATTGCTGCACACTCTTTGACTCAACGACCTTTGGTTCTACCCTCAAATTTTACCATTCATCTAAGCTCTCCAAAAGATAGGGTAATTGTTATGGTTGATGGACAAGATGATTATGAGATGCAAGGGGGAGAGGTTTTAGTGATTAATGGTGCAGATATTGGAGCAAGACTTCTACACAAAAAAGAGAGAAATTACTTCTCTGTATTGAGAGAAAAACTATCATGGGGCGATATAGAATAATATGATTAATAGAGTATATATAAAAAATTTAATTCTATTTGATGAGGTTGAGCTTGAAATAGATAAGGGGTTAATAGTCCTCTCTGGTCCATCTGGAGCAGGTAAATCACTCTTTATGAATGCTATCTTGGCTACATTTGGTTATGGTATATCAGAAGCCTCTCTCTGTGAAGTATCTGTAAAAAAACCATCAAAATTAAAGAACGAAGCGTATGAATTAGGCGATGAGTTAACAATAAAAGTATTAAAAAAAGATAAAGCACGTTACTACTTAGAGGGACAACGTATCTCTAAAAAAGCTTTGAATGGACTATTTTCTCCTTTTGTACAGTTTCTATCAGTTAGAGATAAGAGTGGATTTGAGAGTAGAAATCTAATAGAACTTATAGATAACTCACTAAGTGCCAAAGATAAAAATTTTAAAAAAATGGTCAAAGAGTATCGTAAACGATATTTAAATTATAAACTAAAGCTTGAAGAGCTAGAGAAGATAAAAAGAGATGAAAATAGGATTATAGAGTTAATCGAGTTTACACAATTTGAGATAGATAAGATAGAGTCTATCGCTCCAAAAGTAGGAGAAGATTGTGAGCTTATGAAGATAAAACAACAACTCTCTCGAATTGATAAGGTAAAAGAGGCTTTAGAGAGTGCCAATGATATATTTAGAGTAGAAGAGTCCGTTTCTGAACTATATAGACTATTGGAAAAAGATAATAGTTTTTTTATAGATTTAATGAATCAGTTACGTGTAGATTTTGAAGATATAGAGATATTGTCAGATGAGTTATCTGAAGTGGATATAGAGCATGTCTTAGATAGATTAGAGAAAATTTCAGCTTTAAAGAGACGGTATGGAACGATAGAAGAGGCATTAGCATATGTAGAGTTAAAAAAAGAGGAGTTAAAAGGGTATAAAAATATAGAGCAAGATAAGAGTCTATTGGAATCTTTTATAATGATGGAGTTTAGTGAGCTATCTGTGTTGTCTAATCGTATAAGTATTGGACGGAAGAGACATGCTCTTCTATTTGAAAACTCTTTGGAAAAATATCTCAATGAGTTAAAGCTACCTCCTATTAAATTTATCTTTACAAAAATCTCTTTGGATAGTTTAGGAGAAGATAGAGTATCTATAGATTTAAATGGTTCAAAAGCAGAGACATTAAGTGGTGGGGAGTTTAATCGTGTTCGTTTAGCTCTAATGGTTGTTGCTCTATCTGGGGTAGAGAATGGAGGTCTGTTGATACTAGATGAGATAGATGCAAATGTTAGTGGCGATGAGTCTATAGCTATAGCCAATATGATTTCTAAACTATCATCTGTCTATCAAATCTTTGCAATCTCTCATCAACCACATTTAGCATCTAAAGCAACACAACACCTATTAATATCCAAGAGTAGATGCAAAAGTCATGTAACAATATTAGATAAAAAGGGAAAAATTGATGAGATTGCACGAATTATTGCAGGGGAAAAGATGAATCCAGAAGCAATATCTTTTGCTAAAAAATTACTAATATAATTTAAGTTTAATTTAAAGTATTGTATAATAATCCTATAAATAATAGGAGTGTTTAAAATGTTTGATAATAGTGAAGATGAATATTTAAAAGCCACACGAGATGCACAAGTGAATGTACATAGAAATAGAGGTGCATTTAGAGGAGTGGCTCTTGTTTGGAATCTCTTTCTTCTTAGCTCTTTTCTTGTTATAGGATATTTAGGGTTTAATTATCTCAAGAGTGATAGGGTACTTCTAAGCGATAATCGTGATACTTTACCTGTTTCTCCTCAAACAAAAACAGCTGTTATGGGTGTAAGTGATACTAAAAGTGATAGTGAATATCTTGAAATGTTAAACTCAATAGAGAGTGATATAGATACAACTAGCAAAAAGGAGTCAGATTTAAGCTCTGCTATAGATGATGTTGTTAATAGTTCTATCTCTAAAGATAACTCCCTATACACTCAAGCCATATCACAAGAGATTGATTCTAATGTTTATCATAAAAATAGTAGAGTTGTTTTAGTTGAAAAAGGAGATACCTTAGCCAGTATTTCAGAAAAATATTATGGGAATCCTATGAAATTTGATAAAATTATTGAAGCAAATAGAGATTTGAAGAGGGATTACCAAGTGCTTCATATTGGTCAAAAATTAAATGTTCCTTATTAAAATTTCATGATTGTTGCCTATTCTATTGTTAATATACTTTTAACAAAAGAAAATTAGGAGATTAGAGATGTTTAATAGTAAAGATGAGTATGCAGAAGCAACAGAAAAAGCAAGTATAAATCAGCATGGAAAAAGAGCTATTGGTGGTTATAAATTAGGTATATTAAATCTATTTCTATTGACTACTATTGGTGTGATGGGTTATGTGGGTTTTGACTCTTTAACAGATAAGAGAATAGATAGTGGTAGTGTAGAGAATAAAATAGATACAACTGATAGTGATTTACTAGATATTCTATCAAATATAGATGTTGATGAATCCAAAAAAGAGTCCAAATCATTAAGTTTAGAGATTAATAGTATAGTTAATGAATCCACTTCAGATAAAAAATCTAGTTATACTAAAGCACTATCTGCTGAATTGAGAGGCTATTAATCTTTTTTTGCTAAAATCATACTTAAAAAAGGTTAAGTATGATTATAGATACCCATTGTCATTTAGATGATAAACGATACAATGATGATATAGATGAGGTAATCGCAAGAGCAAAAGAGAAAGGTATAGAGCGTTTTATTATCCCTGGGGCAGACCCTAAGACATTGAAACGTGCTGTAGAACTTGCAGAAGAGTACTCTGAAATATATTTTGCAGTGGGAGTACACCCTTATGATGCCAAAAATTATGATAAGAGTTTTTTAGAAGAGTTTGTATCACACCCTAAATGCGTAGCTATTGGAGAGTGTGGACTTGACTATTTTCGCCTACCTAAAAATTCAGAAGAGATTAAAGATGAAAAAGCTCTACAAAAAGAGGTTTTTATAGACCAAATCAAATGGGCAAAGGAGCTTGATTTACCATTGATTATCCATGTTCGTGAATCTTCAGATGATTGCTTAGAACTTTTAGAAGAGTATGCAGGAGAGAGAGGAGGTGTACTTCACTGCTATAATGCAAATGAACATCTATTGAAATTGAGCAATAAAAACTTCTATTATGGTATAGGAGGAGTTCTAACCTTTAAAAATGCAAAAAAACTTATAAATACCTATCCCAAAATTCCCCAAGAGAGACTTATTATAGAGACTGATGCACCCTATTTAACCCCACACCCACATAGAGGTAAACGTAATGAGCCTGTCTATACACAGTTTGTTGCTGAAAAGATGTCAGAACTCTCCTCTTTGGATTATGATAAGGTAGCTAATATAACAACATTAAATGCTAAAAAACTCTTCTGTAGGCTTAAATAAAAATTAAATAAAAAATTTAATAATTTTAAAAAAGCTAATTATTAAGTTTTCTTCTACTATAATTGTAATAAATACAATTATAGGAATATGTATGAAAATTTATAAATTATTACTATTTTACTTACTATTACCAACCGTTGCGTTCTCTAATATACGTGATGAATTTCCAAGTTATAGCTACGTATTTGCAGAATTTAATGTTCCTGAACACTATATTGATAATCCTGAATTTAAAGATTTTGTAGAACAACATAAATATAATTATAAAAAGCGTTTTATAAAAGCCGTAAGAGAGGGAGGATTAGTCCTTCCTATGATGAAACAAATTATTTATAAGCGAGATATATCTCCTGTTTTTCTCTATATCGCTATGGTAGAGTCAGGATTTAATCCCAAAGCACGTTCTCGTACGGGAGCAGGGGGGTTATGGCAAATTGTGGTCAATACAGCTAAAGAGCTAAAATTAACAATCAACAGAGATATTGATGAGCGTTATGACCCTGTTCGTTCTACCAATGTAGCGATTAAATATCTATATCGTATCAATAACAATCTAAATAGTTGGTATCTCACAACTATGGCATATAATTGTGGAATGGGTTGTGTAAATAGGTCAATTCAAAGAGCAGGAACAAGAAGCATAGATGTTTTGACAAGTTCTAATAATTCATATATCAAAAAAGAGACAAAAAAATATATAAAAAAAGTTCTATTAATGGCAATGATTGGTGAGAATTATCTCTTTAAACAAAATGATAGAGTAGGAGAGATAATGCATACACTCCATCGTGATGGTATCACTCCTGTTCCTGTTCGTTTAGGAGAGAGCTTATCACGAGTAGCTTCTATTTTAAATATGAATCAAAGCTATTTAGACAAGATAAATCCACATCTTAAATTTGGTCATACACCTTATAATCGGACGTATAAAATCAATATTCCAACATCAAAAGTCAGAGAGTTTACTATGCGTTATGCAGGTATAACTAGACAGAGAGATACCTATATCTCTACTAATCTATATTAAAAAATTATATAAATAAAGGTAAAAATCATGAAAAGAGTATTTCGTAAACAAATATTAATCTCTATCTCTTTAGTCTCTATTTTCCTAACTACATCTATGGCAGATAGTAAACTACTATGGAAAAAAGCAGATTTAGCTAATAATAAAAAAGATTGTGTAAATTGTTATGCCAATTTAGAATTTGATAAAAAGAGTCCTAAAGTAGTTAATAAAAAGAAGAGAGTAATTTATAATAATAGTGGCTACACTTATACTATAAGCAGATCAGATAGGAATCCAAAAGCTATTGAGTTTAAAGATAGAACATATATTGAAAAGCGACCTAAATCGTATATAAATAAAAGTAAAACAGTAGCTATTCAACTTGGTGCATTTAGACACTATGCTGGTGCTAAAAAGTATCTCAAAAAATATGCTATACTTTCATCAGAATATAAAGTAATAATAAAAGCAGGTGCAGAAGACCAAAAGCCACTATATCGTGTCCAAATAGAGGGATTTCCTTCTAGGAGCAAAGCTGAAGAGTTTAAATCAAAATATGGTTTAATAGGGGCATTTTTTGTAATGAATTAGTACCTTAATATAAGGAAAAAAATGACAGAACTATCACGAGATACCAAAGAGACACAAATTACTGTAAAAGTTGAACTTTATGGTCAAGGAGAGTCAACTATCGCAACAGGTGTTGGTTTTCTTGACCATATGTTAGAGGCATTTTCTAAACACTCCCATATAAATTTATATGTTAGATGTAGTGGGGATACTCATATAGATGATCACCACTCTGTAGAGGATATTGCTATTGTTATTGGTCAAGCACTCAAAAAAGAGTTGTATCCTATTCAAAATATAGAGCGTTATGGAAATGCTACTGTTGTTATGGACGAAGCCTCTGTAACTTGTGATTTAGATATTTCAAATAGACCCTTTTTAGTATTTGAGATGCCTATGGAGGGTAAAGTTGGTAGTTTTGATGTAGAGTTAGTAGAGGAGTTTTTTAGAGCTTTGAGCTTTAATGCTTCAATGACGGTTCATCTTATCTGCAATAGAGGAACAAACAAACACCATAGGATAGAGGCATCATTCAAAGCGTTAGCTGTAGCTTTGCGTCGTGCTGTTGCTATCAATGAAAATGCAGGTATTCCAAGTACCAAGGGAGTTTTATAGTGTCTATAGAACTTATTGTATTAGATGTAGATGGTACATTAACTGATGGTAAAATATCTTATACTCAAAATGGAGATGAGGTAAAATCCTTTTGTGTCAAAGATGGATTAGCTATTGCTTCATGGATTAAACTTGGTAGAGAGGTAGCTATTATCACAGGTCGTAACTCTAAGATAGTAGAGCGTAGAGCCCAAGAGTTGGGGATTAAATATCTCTATCAAGCTATTCATAATAAACAAGATATTTTAGAGAAGATTCTAAAAGAGTTAGATTTAACAATGGAGAGTGTAGCTTCTATCGGAGATGATTTAAACGATTACAAGATGTTAAAAGCTTCAAAACGCTCCTTTGTTCCTAGTAATGCTTCTATTTATGTTAAAGAGATAGCAACGGATATTTTAGAGGCAAAAGGTGGCGATGGTGCTGTTCGTGAGATGGTGGACTCTCTAATATCTGATGAGGGTTTAGAGCAAGAGTATCTTGAATTATGGTATTAAAAATAGAATATATCCTTATACCTATCACAATAATATTAATTCTTAGTATTATTGGTATCAATCCCTCTTCTAAACCTGCTACCTCTTCGCGAGAAGATAGAGAAGTTCTGTTTAAGAACTTCTATCTATTTGAACTAAAAACCGATATTGAAGGTAAAAAAGTATTGGCAGATGAGGCTATAAAGCATACCAACTATTTAGATTTAAGAGAGGTCAACCTATCTGATGAGAATGGACATAATATCTTATCTACAAGAGCTGTTTATGAAGATGGTGCTGTTTTTATGAAAGATGATATTAAATTTACTCGAAATGATGGATTGACCTTTGCTACCAAAGATTTAAGTTATGATTTTAAAAAAGAGAAGATAGAGACCTTTAGCTCTTTTATATTGGATTTTAATGGTAGCCGTATTAAGGGTGACAATCTGGAGTACAATATGAAGGCTAAAAATATATCGGCTGATGATATTGAGGCATCAATTATACTAGAGTCTAAATCTTAGCCATTTTTCAGGATAGCTCCTCTTCCATCTCTAACACTTCCAAATATCTATCACTTAGCTTCTCATATTCAGCCTCTATCTTTTTAAGTTCATCTGTTACGTTGATTAGCCCTTTTTTCTCATAACACTCTGGGTTGTATAAACAGGTGTTTATCTCATCTATTTTAGCCTCTAACTCTTCGATTAGATTGGGTAGGAGTTCTAAGTCTCTTTGGTCTTTGTAGCTAAGTTTTGTTCGTTTCTTCTCTTTTGGTTTCTCTCTTTTTACCTCTTTATTAATATCTACACTCTTCTCTATCTCATAAAGCTCATTGATATTTTTCTCGATAAGTAGATACTCACTATACTCTTGAAAGGATTCCTCTACAATACCATTACCTTTAAAGATAAGGAGTTTTGAGGCTATTTTATCTATAAAATAACGGTCATGGCTTACAAATATCAATGCTCCTTGGAAATTTAATAGTTTCTCTTCTAAAATATTTATGGTTTGAATATCCAAATCATTAGTTGGTTCATCTAAAATGAGACAATCCACCTTTTGCGTAAAGAGTAGAGCAAGAGCAACACGATTTTTCTCTCCACCACTTAGTACTCCTAGTTTTTTAGTCATGTACTCTTCGGGAAAGAGAAATGATTTCATATATGCAAATACGTGCATATTTCTACCCATTACATCGACTATATCTCCACCATCAGGGCAAAAGGTATCCAAGATTGTTTTATTCTCATCTAGCATTTCTCTATGTTGGTCAAAGTATCCTACTTTAAAATCTCCTTGGTCAATTACGCCTCTATTTGGCTTTATTCGTCCTAAAAGAAGCTTCAACATAGTTGATTTTCCTGAACCATTATGACCTACTATCGCTATCTTGTCACGTTGTAAGATTCTAGTAGTAAATCCCTCAATTAAATTTTTACCTGCTATGGAGTAGTGTAGATTTTCAATGTCAAATAGCATCTTTTTTTTGGATACTCCTTTTTCATCTCCACGGTTAAAATTTTTCTTTTCTCGTTCTAGCTCTATTTGCATTTTTCTGATAAGAGTAGGGTCTTTTTTGGCTTGTTCTCTAAGCTCAAAGACTCGTGCCTTTCTCCCTTGATTTCGTGTCAGACGTGCTTTGACACCACGACGTAACCACTCCTCTTCACGTTTTAGAAATTTTAGTAGTGTGTTGTGTGTTTTTGCCATACTCAGCATACGTTGCTCTTTTAGAACAAGATAGTTATCATATCCACCATCATAAGAGACAATATTCATATCTTCTACCTCTATAATTCTTGTAACGATACTATTGATAAAGTGTCTATCATGAGAGATTATAAGTAGGGTAAACTTCTCTTTTAGTAAAATCTCTTCTAAAAATTCAACCATATAAACATCTAAGTGGTTAGTTGGCTCATCAAGCAGTAGAACATCAGGTTTTTTTAGAATGAGTGAAGCCAAAGCAACACGACGTTGCTCTCCACCAGAAAGGGTATTGACATTTCGATATTCGTACTCTTTTAATTTAAACTCTTGAAGTACTCTCTCTATCTTATCATCTAAGTTCCATGCATTATGATGGTCAAGGTAGTTTGTGATTTTTGCATGTTCATTGAGTAGTTTTTGATTTTCAAAATCTTGAGCTACAAGATGAGATAACTCCTCATAACGCGCTTTTGCACTTTTTAGGTCTCCTAATTCACTCTCTATCGCATCACGAACATTCAGACTCTCCTCAAAGTGTGGATTTTGGTCAAGCCAATCAATAATAATACTTTTGTCTAAAACACGTGTACCCTCATCAGGTGTCACTTCTCCTGAAATAATCTTAAGAAGTGTTGATTTTCCACAACCATTCTGTCCTACAATAGCTACACGTTCTCCCTCATTTAATTGGAAGTCTACCCCTTTAAGTAGCTGTTTTACATCATAATTTTTAGAGATATTAAATAGACCGACAAGTGCCATATGAAGTCCTTGGAATAAAGTTTGTTATTTTATCATAAATCTATAATTTTAAGCAGTTATCTTTTCTTATAAAGCTTAATTATCATTAACATTTTATAATCTTTTTACTATAATTATGTTATAATATTGAGTAAATCAAAGAAAAAGGATATGAGATGGAAGTTATAGATAAAAAAAGTACTACTATAGTAGGTGGGAAAATCAGTAGAAATATAATTACAGCTGGTTTAGTCTTTAGTATATCTACTGCTAGTAGTACATTTAAACCTATAGATAAAGGTTTATCTTCTAAGAATAGTCAATATGCAGATAGAGAGTTAAAAATAGAGAGTGATGCGTATGATTTAATACGCAAAAAGCTTTAAGTAATAAATCATCTATTTTAGTCTAAGTTCTATGGAGTATATTGTTTGGATTACTTTTGTGTATATAGAGTTTTTCCATAGGATTTGGGAAAATCAACTAAATAGTATATTCCGTAGAATTTAGACTTTAAGTAGATGAGTCCTAATATGTTATAATTCGCTTTCATTCCATCTAAAGAAAGTATTTAATGAATTTAATCTATCCCGTAAAAGTAAAAAATAGTTTTATATTTAATCCTACCTCTCGAGACTTTATTGTCGATGAGATTCCTCTCTATGAGTTCACAGGTGAGGGAGAACATCTTATTGTTCATATACGCAAAAAAGATATGACCACATGGGAGATGATTTCTGCTATTGCCAAATATTGCAAGATAAAACAGCGTGATATAGGTTATGCAGGACTCAAAGACAAACATGCTATGACTATGCAATATATATCTATATTGGCAAAAGATAATGAAGAGAAGCTAAAAACCTTTAATCATGACAAGATAAAGATACTTAGTACGACTAGACATAACAATAAAATACGCACAGGACATCTAAAAGGTAACCATTTCAAGATACGTCTCAAAAAGGTTCTAGGAGTTCAAAAAGATAAATTAGACTCTGTTCTAAAGTGGATAAAAAAAGAGGGTGTTCCAAACTATTTTGGTAATCAACGCTTTGGAAACTCTGGAGATAATTGGAAAGAGGGCAAATCAATTTTAGAGGGAACACTAAAGATACGTGATAGAAAAACACGCACATTTTTAATTAATGCCTATCAATCATACCTCTTTAATAACTGGCTCTCTAAACGTATAGAACTATCTATGTTGTTAGACTCTTTTTCAGAGTCAGAGAGTGAACAGCTCTTTAACCTACCAAAAGGCTCACTAACAGGTACAAAAAAACAGCCTCAATTTTTTAAACTCTTAGAGGGGGATTTAATGATGCACTACCCTTATGGTCGTATGTTTGAACTAGAGTCGATAGAAGAAGAGTCAAAACGTTTTGTTCAATTTGATATTGCTCCATCTGGACTATTGGCAGGTAAACGAGTAGCGTTTAGCCAAAAGGTAGCAGGTCTTATCGAACAAGAGTACAATCAAGAGATAAATGAGAACGGTAGTAGACGTTATGCATGGATAAAAGTAACTGATATAAAAAAGAGATATGTAGAGGAGAAAGCCCACTATGAGCTAGAGTTCACTCTACCTAAAGGTTCATACGCTACAACTGTTTTAGATGTATTGCGTGGAGAGAGGCATTGATTGCGATTTAATCATGATATTAAATTTTAGGAACGAAAAAAAATGTTATTATTTAAGCAATACCTTAGCCATTTTTTTATAACTTTTTTCAAACCCCTATATTTCGGGCTTTGATATTTTTAGTTATTTTTTTGAAATCCCTAAAAATAGGGCTTCAAAATTTAGTTTTCAAAAATGGCTAAGGTGTTATTAAGATATTGAGACTAGAAAGGGTTGGTTCTTTCGTAGTCTTTGGAGATATGGAACGATGTAACAAGCTTGGAATATGATAGTTTTGAGGATAAGTTTGATACACTTTTATTAAAAATATATAATTAAATGGAGTAATGTATGCAACTAACACTAAATATACCAGAATTCGCCCTATTAACACTAAATAAAGATATACAAGAGTTAAAGCATACAATTAAAGTTAATACAGCTTTAATGCTTTTTAAAAATGCTAAATTTTCGATAGAACAAGCAAGTCACTTTGCAAATCTCTCTTTGTATGATTTTATGGACGAGTGCAAAAAAAATCAGATACCTGTTATTAGTTATGATGAGGATGAGTTAGAGAATGAGATGAAACTGATGAGTGGGCTATGATTTTAATTGCTGATAGCTCTGCATTGGTAGCTCTCTCTATTGTTAATAAGTTAGATGTGCTTGAAAAACTTTTTGGAGAGGTCTATGTCCCAAAAGCTGTTTATAATGAGGTAAGTCAAGAGAATAAAGCAGAGTCATATAAGTTAAAAAGCTATTGTAAAAATAGAGTTTTAGATATTCAATCTAGTGCCAATTTTAATATAACTTTAGGAAAAGGAGAGAGTGAAGCGATTGTTCTTTATACCGAACAAAATGCTGACTTTTTACTTTGTGATGATAAAAAAGCTAAGAAATTTGCTCAAAGTTTTGGCTTAAAAGTTATTGGTAGTTTAGGAATTTTGCTTAAGGCTAAAGAAGCAGAACTTATTAGTGATATTGCTCCTTTGATTGAAACTTTGAGAGGTTCTAGGATTTTTATTGATGATAAGACTTATGATTTGGTTTTGGGAATTGCAGGAGAACGTTATTGATACTCCACCCCATGAATGAGGTGGTTTTAC
>JALSOO010000104.1 GCA_026986355.1 Campylobacteraceae bacterium
ATACCAACAGCCCAAAATGGTACTCTATCGTGGAAGTACAACAAGTGGTTGTGGTCATGCTTCTGCACAGATGGGACCTTTTTACTGTCCTGCTGACCATAAAGTCTATCTTGATTTGGGTTTTTTTGATGAGTTGGCTCATAAGTATAAAGCTTCAGGAGATTTTGCACAAGCATATGTTTTGGCTCATGAGATTGGACACCATATACAAAACATGCAAGGCACACTCAACAAAGTCCAAAAACTAAAACAGCAAGTAAGAGGTGAAGCACAAGCCAATAAATTACAGGTAAAAGTAGAGCTTCAAGCAGACTGTTATGCAGGGGTATGGGCATATCATGCAGATAAACGATTTAATATATTAGAACAAGGAGATGTAGAAGAGGCTCTAAGAGCAGCTACGGCTATTGGAGACGATACACTACAAAAACAAGCACAAGGCTATGTTGTTCCTGATGCCTTTACACATGGTACGTCTCAACAGAGAGTTGCATGGTTTAAAAAAGGTCTGGCAACAGGAGATATTAAAGAGTGTAACACGGGTTTATAGTTAGGAGTCAACTCCTAACTACTTAAATTTTAGATTTGGCATATTTAATCCACTTCAAAAAGTTTTTTGGTCCAAAATATCCCTCTGCTGTTGCCAATGCTGTTCCATCTGCTCTCATAAAATAGACACTTGGTGCATATTTAGGGTTTAATCCATAACGTTGTGCTTCGGCACTATCTTTTTGAACTTTAACCCAAACAAAATTAGATAGAGCTTTTTCAACTTTATCAGAAGTAAATGTCTCTTTACGCATCTTTTTTGACCATTTAGAACTCTCTTTATCTACATAAATCATCAACTGTTTCCCAGTTTGACGTGCATAATCTTTGGCTGACTCTACATCATACATCCAAACATCACTTTTAGTTGTTGATACAGTTGTAGCTACATGAGTACCCGACTTCATTCCAAGTTTAGCTTTACTATCATCTATCCATAGATTAAAATCATCTTTTCCCAAATACCCTTTAACTGTATTAACAACTTTAAATTTTGGTGATATAAAATAGACAGTAGGAGTATATCGTACCGAAGGAAGATACTTTTTTGCCTCCTTTGAGTTCTTATCTGCTACGACAAATAGAAAATCTTTGATATTCTCTTTTACTGTTGCATCACTCAATGTTGTTTTTTTCATCTTTGCACAATATCTACAATGTTCAGCTTTAACATATACCATAACAGGTTTATGCTCTCTTTTTGATTTAAGTAAGGTGTTTTTCAAATCTCCTGCAACCATAATTACAGGCAAAAATAAAAAAAGTGTAATTTTATTCATTGTTATCCTCTCCATTTAATTATTTAAATTTAATTAATAATAGTGTATTATCATTATCTTAAAAGTATAATTTACTTTAACATTTATTTTCTTTTTTTTGCATTTTTTGATACAAAAAAGGGATTAAATTGTGTTAAATTATTATTTTTTACTTTTTTGAGTAATTCATTACAAAGGAATGGAGATGAAACGTATCATTTCAAAAATTGTTACACTAGGTGCAGTATCGTTATTAACTTTAACATCATCTACTTATGCACAAGAGTCAAAAACAGATTCTGCAAAAGATAATAAGAGTGATGTTATCCCGAAAATTACGATTCAAGCACAAGATAAAAATGCAACAAAAAATTCAAAGTTAAAAGAGGGAAAAGCTTGCAACTTTGATAATTTAGAAAAAGCAGAAGGAGAAGAGTTTACAGAAATTCCTATGGCTCAAACCATACCATGCAAAGATGTAGATTGTAAAAAATTAAAACCAGCTGTTCTTCATGATGACAAGTATCAAGATTTACCTATTGAAAAGACCATAAAAGGTTGTGACTAGAACCAAAAGAGTCAAGTAGTAAACTCTCCTTGACTTTATACTCTTTTTGATATAATCCCTATAAAAAATTAGGGCTTATAGTGAACTTTGAAACCTACCCATTTGAAAAACTAAATAATCTATTAAAAGAGATTCGTCCAAATAGTGACTACACTGAACTAAGTCTGACTATTGGAGAGCCTCAATTTAAAACACCTCAATTTATTCTTGATGAACTTTGCAATTCATCTTATCTCTTAAATAAATATCCAAAAACATCAGGAGAAGCTGTTTTACGAGATGGAATGTTGAGCTATCTAAAGAGTCGTTTTAATTTAGAACTCAATAATCAACAGATTATTCCAACATTTGGAACACGAGAAGTACTATTTAACTTTCCTCAATTTCTTCTACATGATATAGAAAATTCTGTTATGGCATATCCAAATCCTTTTTATCAGATTTATGAAGGTTCTGCAAAAGCAACACGCTCTGAAGTTATCTATATGAACTTAACAAAAGATAATGATTTTCAGCCAACTCTTTCTGAAAAAGATTTAGCTCGTTGTAATTTTGTCATTTTGAATACACCAAACAATCCAACATCATCTGTAATTTTAATAGAAGAGCTAAAAAAATGGGTTCAACTAGCACTAAAATATGATTTTGTTCTATTAAATGATGAGTGTTATATAGATTTATATCTCGATAAACCTCTTCCCTCTCTACTCAATGCAAGTATAGAAGTAGGAAATAATGATTTCAAGAATATCTTGGTCATAAACTCCATCTCCAAACGCTCCTCTGCCCCTGGGTTACGAAGTGGATTTATTGCAGGAGATTCAGAGATATTAAGGGAGTATATGACCTATAGAACCTATGTAGGTTGTGCATCTCCCCTACCACTTCAATATGCTTCTGCTGTAGCTTGGGAAGACCAAACACATGTCGATGAGTTTAGAGCCAAATATATCAAAAACTTTGAGATTGCTAAAGAGATTTTAGGTATAACCCCTCCAGAGGCTACTTTTTATATTTGGCTAAAAGTAGATAATGAGATAGAGTTTACAAAACTACTATATAGAGAGTATAACCTAAAAGTTATCCCTGGTTCATTCTTGGGTAGAGAGGGACAAGGAGAGGGCTTTGTACGACTAGCATTAGTCTATGAAGAAGAGAAAACTAGAGAAGCGTTAGAACGTATTAAATTGGCTCTAAAATAGAAAATAAAGG
>JALSOO010000105.1 GCA_026986355.1 Campylobacteraceae bacterium
TGCAAGTATAAATCTCAAACAAGTGGCTACATGTTCAAGAGACACTATAAACGACTGTGGAGAATCAATCATTAGATATTCGGTGAAGCAGTAATATTGTTAACTATTAACAACAATTTATGAACGGATAAACCTTCCCCCTACTTTAAAATCAGAGATTATCTCTATACCCCTTCAAACTGCTACTTTTATAACTATTTTTCTATAAAAGGAGACCCTATGATTACATTTAATTATCTGTTGGAGCAAGTTAAGCTCTATAGAAATCCTATTATTCTTGCTAATGTTTTAGCCTTAATTGTCACATTTATCTCTGTTCCTATTCCTCTGTTTATTCCATTTTTAGTTGATGAAGTCCTACTTGGAAAAGAGGGTAAGTTTATCGCTTTTATAAACCAATTTGTGCAGATAAATTCTGCTAATTCTAGCATCCAAATATGGATATAAGCAAGTTGAGATTGCTCAATACCTTGGTTTGTCTAAATCTCATGTTTCTAAGGTATTGAAATAAGTGGAGATTTAACCACTGGGGTGTAAAGTTGGGTGTAAAGTTGTTTAATGATTTTTTGCTAAGGTGTTCTAAAATATGCTACAATAATATATGAAAAAAACAAAGAATCAGATAGCACTATTGCTACTACTAATATTTACAGGTTGTGGGGAAGTCACTAAGTTAGGAAATAACAGTATAGACGATACAAATACAAATGTAGATGTAGATATTGTTAATAGTTTTATTAATCGTGAAAAGTGTAATCAAATTATTGATAATGAGTTTATCAAGATATGTTATGACTATAAATTAAAAGGGGCAAAAGCAGTATCTTACACTTTAGATGGAGATTTGGTTAATGAGACAAATATAGTTAAACGACCAAACTTCTATGCAGAGAAGAGTTTGGATAAAAAGTATAGAATCTACACAACTGATTATACAAATTCAGGATATGATAGAGGTCATTTAGCTCCAGATGCTTCATTTGACTGGTCACAAGAGAGTTTAAATGCTGTCTATACTTTGGCAAATATCATACCCCAAGCTCCACAAGTCAATCGTAATATGTGGTCAAAATTAGAGAAGTTTGCTCGTGATAAAGCTGTAGAGCTTGGAGAGTTAGATGTGATTAATGTCGTTAAATACTCTAAAAATAGTAAAAAAATAGGAGAGCATAAGATGTCTGTCTCTAGGGGATTTTATAAAATGCTCTATAATAACAATCTAGGATACCAAGAGTGTTTCTACTACTCTAACCGTTTGAATCTATCTGCTCGTGATGATAGTGTTGATAAACATAAAGTCTCTTGTGCAGAAGTTGCCTATTGATTTCTTAAATATATCTTCTATGTAGATAAAAAATAGTACCTTTTAGAATAAATTACAATATTATAAAACAATATTTATCATATTTTAGATAAAATAGTATTATATTATTACAAGAGGTATTATGTCTATCAATACAAATAAACAAGAGGATATCTATTTACAAGAGTTTTTTAAAACTATTTTTGTATATAGAAGCTCTATTGCCTTAACTACTCTATTTTTTATAATTATGGGTGGTATCTACTTCTATATGCAAGTGCCGATTTATAGTGCCTACTCTATTTTAAAAGTAAAAGAGTCTCCTGATATAAAGAGTAGAAAATCAATTTTTAACCTTTTTACACTTGGAGTTAATAATAATGTTAAAGAGGATATAACTCTTCTTAAGACTTATTATATGAACAATAAAGCAATTAACATATCAAAAGTTGATTTTAAAGTACAATACTACAATAATGGGAGAGAAATCTATAAAAATATTCCAATTAAGATAGACAATATAGAGATATTAGATAAAAGATTTTTAGAAGAAAAATTAACTCTTTTTCCTGAAAAAGATGGTTATAAGCTTAAGTTTAACTACTCATTTATATCAAAACAGAAAAATAAAATTTTAAAAAGAGATATTTTAAGAATAGAACAAAATAGATTATTTAAATATAATGAAGTGATTACAACAAAATATTTTAAAATTAGAGTAAATAAATTACTTGATTTTAATATGCCAATAGGTATAAAGATTAATGGAGATAGTAGATATATCTATGAAAATTTTATTAAACATAATCTTAAAATATCTCAAATTGAAGAAGAAGTTCCACTTATTAAGATAATATATAAAGACAATATCCAAAAAAGAGCTATTGATTATGTGAACTCTTTAACAAATAGTTTTATTAAAGAGAGTATTATAAATAAGAATGAAGAGAACAATAAAATTTTAGATTTTATTAGAGAACAACTTGATATTATGAAAAATAGATTATCAAAATCTGAAAAAAACTTAGAGAAGTATCGTATATCAAATGAAGTTATTCAACCATCGGTTCAGGCATCTACAATTATCAAAGAGTTAAGTAATATAGATATTGAAATCTCTAAGAATCAATTAAAAGAGAAGCTTGTTTTAAATCTTATTAAGCTTATAAATCGAAACTACTCTCTTGCTACTATTGCACCTTCACTTATGGAGCTTGGAGAAAAACCTACCATAAAACTCGTAGAGACATTACAAGATGCCCAATTAAAGAGAAGTTTACTTCTTACAGAGCTTACAGAAAATCATCCAAATGTCATATCTATAGAGAGAAAGATAAACGTTACTAGACGTAAAATTAGATTAAATATAAGAAATCTACAAAGATATATAGCACAGAGAAATAGAGATTTAAAAAAGTTAAAAATTAATTACGAAAAAAGATTAAAAACCCTTCCTTCTAAAGAGAGAAAACTTATCAATATTAAACGTAATGATGTAGTTAGTTCAAAAATGTATAATTTCCTTTTAGAGAAACAGACAGAAAATGAGATGGCAAAAGTTGCGACTCTATCTAATTATAAAATAATAGACTCTGCATATAGTAGTGATATACCAATTAGTCCGAAATTTACAATAATTATTGTAGCATTTACACTTTTAGGACTTATTTTAGGAATAATTATCGCATTTATACGCAAAGGGATTAAAAAAAACTCTAGCTTTTAGCTAGAGATAACTCTTTAGCTCTTTTGAAACTTTTGGTAAGTCAGAAAAAATATTTTTATATATTTTACTTTTTGGAAAAATAACAACCCATGCAGTTATACCTATCAATGTAAAATAGGTCAATATGCTTTGATGCTTAACATACCACTGCTCTAACTCTCCTTTGTATGGAGCTATTACTTTATCATAAAATTTTAATCTATTTACTTTGTTGTCTAGCATAGACTCCTCATCTCTAAAAACAATTGAACCTATCCCTGATAGACCTGGTTTTACTTTTAATATGGCTAATTGTGATTTATTTGGAAAGGCAAGAAAACATCTTGATGTTTGTGGTCTTGGCCCTATAATACTCATATCTCCTTTTAAAATATTTAGAAGCTGAGGGAGTTCATTTATCTTAGTTTTTCTTAAAAATTTACCAAAAGGTAATACTCTTGGGTCATCTTTGATGGTAACTGTTTGAGTTCCAATATTTGAACTATTTTTTAACATTGTAGCAAATTTTAGAAGTTCAAATATTTTACCATCTTTCCCAACTCTTCTCTGTTTATAAAAAATCTCTCCTTCTCCTGTTAATTTTAGAATAATAATTATAGGTATCATTAATGGAGATAAAATCAGTAGTGCTAACCCTGAAAAAATAATATCAAAAAATCTCTGCATATTACATCCTTTGGTCTAAATATTTACCAGTCTCTTTATGTCCAAAGTCTGGTATCATCTTAAAAAATAGTTTGACAATATCCTCTTTTGACCACTCTCTATTAGATTTATACTCTTTTATCGTCTCTATAAACATAGTTAACTTCTCTTCATCATAAATTGGTTTATTTTTTATGACACCTAGATTTTTAAATCTATCCATATCTAAATTCTCATTATTAGTAAAAAACTCTTCAAAATCCTTCTCTCCTGTGGTATCACTCTCAAAAAAGTAGCATGGCCACTGCTTTGAATCTGGATTTTGTATTAAAAACTCTCTTGCCTCTTGTTCACTTTTGCATATATATGGTTCATACCCTAAATAGTTTAAATATTTTATAGCAATATCTGCAAAGGTTATAAGGTGAAGTTTTTCACTAAGTTTGGGAAAGAATATATCTCTATTTTCACCAAGTAGACAACTCATCAAGCATAACTCTCCACTCTCTTTTGGTGTAACAAAATATCGTTTTATATCACTTGGTGCAGAGATAGGTTGTCTTTTTTCTATTCTCTGATTAAATCCATGAAGTAAACTACCATCACTAAATGCCACATTTGCAAACCGTGCTGTAGAGATAGGCATCTGTAGACTTCGTTTCATCAAAAACATCTCCATTATTCTTTTACTAGCACCCATCATATTTACAGGATTGGCAGCTTTATCAGTAGAGACACAAAAGTATTTTTTTGTACCATTTTCTATAGATTGCCCTATGGTTTTATCTGTATTTTCGATATTTACCTCTATCATTCTCATTAGAGTAAAGGGGTCTTTTTCACTTCGCACATGTTTTAGTGCTGAAAGATTCAAAACATAATCATATTTTCCATCAGATTTTATAAAAGCATCATACTCAATACTTCCAATATCAAGTGCAAAAGTTTTAAACTCCCCATCTATATATCCAAAAGAGCTTCGTATATCTCGTACAAGCTCAACCATATTATTTTCACTTATATCTACCACATGTAACTTTTTGGGATTTCGTTTAAATATCTCTTTGGTTACAGCTTGACCAATACTACCAGCTCCACCTAGTACTAAAAAAGATGAACTCTCTACTATATTATTTAACTCACTCTTATATTTTTCTATATCATCAGCAAAAAGTTCACTATCTCTACCTATTAATTTTAATATATTCATTTTAATTCTCCTAAATTTTTTATTAAACTATCACAAACCAAATCTACCTCATCATGTGTCATGGTAGGATATAGTGGCAAGGTTAACTCTCGTGTAGCAATATCCTCTGCGATTGGTGCTTCATTTAGTCCTATATCTCTAAATGCTGTAAAATCTTTAAATGCAGGGTAGTGTATAGAGGATTGAATACCGTCATCTTTTAGCTTCCCTATAAGTGCTACTCTATCTATTTCATTATCGAGTAAAATAGGAAAAATATGATAAACAGACTCAATATTTACAATATTAATAAAAGGAATAGTTAACCCCTCAACTCCTATAAGTCTATCGTGATAGTGTTCTACCAACTCTTCTCTTTTGGCATTGGCTTTTGCTAATTTATCTAGTTGCACTAGACCAAGTGCTGAACGCATCTCATCTATACGGTAGTTGAGTCCTGATTGTGCTACATCATATGTTATTGCTCGTCCTTTATGTCTATCTAACGTAAGAGCAGTCATTCCATGGCTTCTAAAATATTTTGCTTCTCTATCATATTTTTCACTTTTAGTTATAAGCATTCCACCCTCACCCACTGAAAGGTTTTTATTGGTAAAAAAACTAAAACAGCCATACTCTCCAAAAGTTCCAACAGCTTTGCCTTTATATCTAGCTTCTGGAGCATGGGCACAATCTTCTATCAAAGCGATATCTCTCTCTTTACAAAGAGCTACTATCTCGTCCATCTGACATGGATAACCTGCAAAATGAACTAAAATTACTGCTTTTGTCTTTGGTGTGATAACTTTCTCTATAGTTCTTGCCGAAATATTCCAATCATTATAGCTTTCGCAATCTGCTAATATAGGAGTCGCTCCCACCATTCGCACGACATTAATATCTGCTACAAATGTCAAAGCAGGGATAATAACCTCATCTCCTTTTTGAATATCTAGTGATAAGAGTGCTATATGAAGTGAAGCAGTTGCACTAGATAGTGCAGTGGCATAAATAGTACCTCCTAGCATCTCTTCAAAACTATTTTCAAACTTTTTTGTATTCTCTCCCATTGTTATCCAACCACTATCGACTACATCTTTAACTGCTTGGGATTCTCTCTTATCGTAATTTAATTTAAATAGTTGTACTTTCCACATTACTCTTCTCCTAATTTTTGGTATATATCATGATAGTTTTTGACGACTAGATTTAGGTCAAACTCTTTTACTTTCTCTTTGCTATTTCTTTTAAATCTTTTTAGTCTCTCTTCATCTTCAGCCATATAAATCATAATAGATGAGAGGTCTATGGCATTCTCTACCTCTATAAGTTTTCCATTATACTCATCAGATACAACATCTTTGCACCCTGGCATATTTGTTGTAATGAGTGCAAGACCCATGGCAGAGGCTTCAAGTAACACTCTAGGAACACCCTCTCTATAATAAGTAGGTAATACAAAAACATCAGAGATAGCCATAAGCTCTTTGACATCTTCTCTTCGTCCAAGATAGGTTACAAAACCCTTATATTTATCTATCTCCTCTTTGGATATAGATTTATCTGTATCTAGTTGACCAACAAGTAGAAAGTTATATTTATAACCCTCTTCATAGCAAAGCTTTGCAGACTTTAGATAGTTTATAATTCCTTTCTGTTTTATCATACGACTAACAAGAATAAATGTTTTTCTATCAGAATAGATATTTAGTTCTCTTTTAAGTTTTTCTATCTTCTTTTTATCTACTTTAGTAGAAAATGATGAGAGGTCTATACCACTACTTTTAATAGTTTTTGATTTATTATCTTCTGATAGTTGATATTTATGAAAATATTTAGCATCATCATCATTTTGAAATACAGTAAAATTGACCTTATCTTTAATTGATTTTTGAATAAGGTTATAAACTCTCTTTAATAGACTATTTTTGAGGGTATCTTCTGTAAAAATACGTCCCATTCCTGTTATAGTTCTGCTTATTTTTATATTGTTTAATCCAATTGAAGCAAGTGGTAGGAATAGTGTTGGTTTGGTATCAAAAGCATGAACAATTGTTCCACTCTCTTTTGTTTTTAAAATTTTTCTAAGATTCAAAATAGATTTTATATCAGAAAAAGCTCCAAGCTCTCTTTTAAAATTGTACTTTTCATAAGGTATACTATTTTGAATAAACTTATCCTCTCTCTCTGTTCCTATAATATTTATGTTGTATCCTAGCTTTTTAAATTTCTTAGAAATCTCTATACGGCTACTAACATCTTCTCCTCCAAGAAAGATTAAATTTCTCATAATATTCTCCATATTTTAGATTTAATATCTCTTATCTCATCTTTATAATCTTGGTCTGTATCTATCTTATAGTTATATTTAGCTATATAAGTTAGGTCTCTATTTTGTGTATGACGAACTCTTATGAACTCTTCACTCTCTTTTCCCTCTTTTATTCTATCTCTGTTTCGTATTACGGCAACTTCTACAGGAACAGTGAGGTAAAAAAGTATATCTGGTATAGGCATTTTGTCATAGATACTATTTTCAAATTTTGCTAATGCTCTTTTGATACCTCTATACTCATTTGGATTTACTCTTTTACTATCCATTACACCATAGTTTTCAGATTTATAACGGTCGACTAATACAATCTCTCCCATAGATACCTTTTTATAATATTTTTTTACAAGCGTGTATCTATCATATGCTAGAACAATTTGACGCAGTATATAAAGAAGTGATTTAGGTTTTTCATCTCTTTTGATACTCGATTTTAGAGTGCTATCTTTATATCTTTTACGCATCAATTTTATTAAAAAGTTAAAAGGATAGGTTAATATAGTTGAATTAGGTTTTCCAAAATGAAAAAGAGATACAGTTAGGTTCTTACCTAACCAATTTTTCAGTTCATCTGTAACGGTTGTTTTTCCTGTTGCATCTAGTCCTGCAATAACAATCATTGCTCCTGCTGAGTGTAATTTTTTCTTCTCTTTATAAAAAAGTTTATTAGATACTCTATAGCTAAGCTGTAATATATTATTACGATAATCCTCTACAAAACTTAGATATTTATAGTTTTTTAATCTATTTTTTAATTTTTTTCCATCTCTATATCTCTTTAATTTTGTTCCATTGATAATAGTATCAATATAGCTATAGAACTCATCTAGGCTAATATTTGGAAAGTACTGTTTTAGAAACTCTTCAACTCTTTTTTTATCAACACTATTTTGAAGATAGGCTATCTCTTTAATAGTTCGTTGATGTTCTCTATTAACTAAAATAAACTCATTTATTTTTGAATACTTCAACATTACCCTAAAGATAAAAATAGGCAACTCAATATATTTTTGAGGTATAGGCATACCACTTTCATGGATTGTTAAGTTATTTAAAATATACTCTTCAAAGTTAAAATGTATAGATTTTGTCCAACTAGGACCCGTCTTTATCTGATAATAGATATGAAGATGTAGAATCTCTCCACTCTCATTATCATAACCGTAAAAATGTTTGATACTTGAAAAACTTATTTTATTATTTGATGCCTCTTTGAAGCCAAGTGACAATAGTACTATTTCAAACTCTGTTATATCTGCTCGACTTACAAGCAAATCAAGGTCATCATAACCATCTAGTGCTTCATTTAGTAGTAGATTACTTTTCCAATGACAATAGTTTATAGAGTGTTCTTTTAGCTCTTTAATTAGTTCTTGTGATAATTTGTACATTATTATTTTCCTTTTTTGAATAGACTAAAGATAGGGCAAGAGCTATCCAGAATAGTGGACTGCGTATGCCGTTATGGCTTAAACCATAGATTAAAATTGGTGACATATAAAACAATATCCTCCTTATATAGAATTGTTTAGAATTTGTGAAAATTAGTATAAATATAAAAAATCCAACTAGCCCATAAGAGAAAAATATATTGGCTATAGTAGAGTGAAGCTCTCCTTTATGATGAGAGAGTGGAAATCTCTCAAAATCTCCCTCTCCTGCACCCAATATTGTATACTCTTGATATTGAATAATACGGTCATAACCTCTTCCTGCAAGTGAATCATCACTCTCTGTACCTACATTTGCTGTTCTATTAAATAGCTCCGTATTTTCACTAAATTTTATAATAGTTTGCATATTTATAAATATAAAAGCAACTAAAACAAGAGTAATAAGGGAGCTTATAAAGAGTTTCCAATAGGAGAATCGTTGTATAAGTTCAATATATAAAATGAACATAACTATTATCACATAGGATACCAGTGAGGCTTTTGATGAAGAGAAGAGTAATAAAATAAAAGCAAAGCTATATACCATTATATTTTGAACTATATCTATCATATCTCTTTTGATATTTTGTGGTTGATTTACTCCTAATATAAAGTATATATTAATAACAGCAATAGCAAAATATCCTAACTGATTTGGATTATTAAAAAATAGCATATTTCTTGTATTAAAATTTAAACCAGAAGAGAGTAAAAATCCAAATTGCAAAAGTAGTGTAAAAAATATTGACAATCTTATCGTTTTGACATCTATAAGATTTTCACTATAGAGCATATAGGTTGTATAAAATAATAGAATATTAAAGAGATAAAAGAGTGTATAAGTTATAAATGAACTGTTGTATGTCAAAATCAACCAAGAGGTATTGACATAGATGATATATAGCATAAATACCATAACTATTTTATTCTCTCTTATCGTATTAAAAAATTTAGGAAACATAAGCAAGAATACAAATCCAAAAATAATAATAAGTATAATATGTGATATTTGGGGTTGACCACTACTAGAAAAATAGAATGGAAATAGCATCATAAATGCAAAGTATAAAAAATTAAACATCTCTACACCTCATCAATACTCTTTTCATTTGAGATTTCTATACTATTTATAAATCTCTTCTTCATCTCTATTAGATTCTGTTTACTCTGTTTTACAAAAGTTTTAATCTCTTCTAAGTTTTTTACTCTTCCATGTCCACGTTGATGAAGTCTCTTTATGATAATATCTGAAGAGGCATCAACAATAACTACCTCCAAAGAGAGCCTCATATTTGATATAATTTGATTGACAAGAGATAGAATATATGGGTTGTTTTGTCTATTTGTAGTGATGATATTTTGATATAGATGCGAAATCCCTTCATCTACTAAAACTATTCTATCTTCATTATATATATGAGTTAGAAAGTACTCTTTAGCCACTTTTTTAATGCTATTTCTAACAAAATTTACTCTATTGTAGAGAGGCATATTTAACTCATAGGCAATTTTTATAATAAGCTTTAGAATTTTAAAAGAGTTTTTAACTTTAAAAAAAAGATAAAAGAGATAGAAATCATTTAAATTATACTTCTCTATTATCTCTATATCTAAAACAATATTATCACTATTTTTAACTAATTTATCTATTATGTAACTCTTGCCTACACCTGCTACTCCTGTTACTTCTATCACTCTTTTCATCGGATACCCCATTTAAAAGATATAAAAAAAGTTCCTGTAAAGTATTTCACTTGAATCATCTGTAGACAATTACCTATAATAAGAGCTACAGAGGTAGCAATTGATGCTCCTACTACTCCCTCTTTTGGTATTAGTATAATATTTAGTACGATAGCCAAAAGTAGGACAATAAAGTTATTAAAATACTCCATCTTCTGTTTATGTATATATATCAGGATATTTCCATAAAAGCTCATGGCAGAGTAGAATATTTGTGTTATTGCAAGAATAATAAATACATCATATAAACTATCTCTATTTTTAATATTTAGTAGCTCAAAAAGCGTAAAATAGTTTATGGCAATAAAAAGTGCTAAACTTACTATGGTAACCGATATAAAAGAGAGTAGTACAAATTTTGTATTGTATGAAGCTATTTGCGATATATCTCTTTTATCTGCAAACATTTTTGCTAATCTAGGGTAGTAGTAGGAGACAATAACTTGGTTAAAAAAGAGAACTTGTAGAGTAACTCTTGCTATAATATTATACTCTCCCACAAGCTCTAAGCTAACATATTTTTCTAACATAATAATATCAATTCTTGATATAACTAGATAGGTTAAACCTGTAAAAAGTACAGGTAGTGAGTGGCTTGTGATATATTTTATCTTTTCATACGAAATTTTAGATACAAGATTTATATTTCGTTTAAATCGAAGATATAAAATTATAGATAGTGAAGCTACTATAGTAGATAATGTATATATATTTAAGATAAAACCGATATTTAACTCTTGAGTTTGAGTGATATATAGGATACCTAAAAGAGAGAAATAGATAACATATATTTGAATATCTTGGAAATATATCCAAGATTTAATCTCTTTAATACTTCGTAAATAGGTTGAGTATAAAATAGTAAATGAGTTTAATAAAAATATAATAAATATTATAGGATAGTATCTAATATAGTCAAAAGAGAATATATTAAGGGCTATAAAAAGCAATATAGCTACAGCAAAAATAGTAATAGCAGAGTTAAAAAATATATAAGATATATACTTTTTATTTGAATACTTTTGTACATCTCTAACCATAATATTTTGTATACCAAAAGATGATATTTTTGTAAAAATCATTATATAACTTAGTATCAAAGCAAATTGACCATAGGTCTCTTTGCTTACAAAAAATGATGTCCCAAGTTCAAAAAAGAACTTGAGAAGTTTTGCAATTAGATTAATAACTGATATTTGAATTAAATCTAACATTGTTATTGTGGTATATTATAAATATGAATTGCATTTTTAAGAGCATGACCAATAGGAGCAACAAAATCACTACCTGTGTTATTTACCCCTTCTAATATATGAAGTTTTCCATTAACAACCTCTATACCACGAGGGTCATATACACCATTGTCTCTCATCTGATAGGTAGCCTCTGTTGTTTTTGTTGTCCAATTAACTTTATGGAGTTCAAAGTTTGAAGTTGTAACCCAAAGAGTATCTCCATCAATTGCTAAACCAACAATTTTTCCAGTAGGAGTGGTATAGAGAGAGTTATTCATATCTACGCTATTGGTATCAAAATCATAATTGTAGAGTGTTTTACCAATAGCTATAACAAATTGACCATTAATAAATTGTGTTGCAGGATACTCTATATTATCTAGTTTTCTATAATCACTTAAAGCAAATGATTCATTCACACTATTTCTAGTTAATTTAAATATAGCAGGAGTTCCTGGTGCGAGTCCTGTAAAAATATATAAGCTATCTGAAGCTACATCATAGGCAACCGACTCTGTATCACATGCACCTTTATGATATTCATATCCACAAACACCAATTTCAGGGGCAAAAGTTCCTAAATCAATATCTGAAAATGTTGATTTTATAACATGAGTATCATAATCCATCTCATATATATGATGAGAATCATCATCTGTTATCCATAAGCTATTGTTTTGTGGAATAAAAAGTATTGATTCTGCATCTCTTAATGCTTCAAGTCCTGCAATGTTAGATAAAACTATTCCACCTGTCTCAACTAAATCTTTATTGTTTCTAACAGTAAATTGCTGTGTTTTCTCAACTCCACTACTATCAAGCCATCTATTTGCTGAGTTAAATGTACTTATGACTGTTGTATTTAAATCATCACCATAACTATCTGAAAAAGGGGATACTGTAGCGTTTGGTTCAGATTTGAGTTTATAAACCTCTTGGTCATCTACTACTTCACTCCAAATACCCTCTCCACTATTTGCAAGTAGTATATTTGTACCATTACTATCAACAATAGAGACATCTATCTTATTATCATTTAGATTAAAGAGTCCACTTTTATTTGTCAAATCATTAATATTGATATTAAGCTTCCAATCTCCACTATTTGGGGCAAATGGCGAGTAGGTCATATCTGTTGGTTCATTTGATATAGTTACAACTGTACCTTTTCTAAGATAGGCTAATGATAACAATTCTGGTATTTTTGCAGAGAATGTTTCGTTACAATTCTCTTTGATTTTGATTGTAGCATTTTGAAGATTTAGATAATCTCTTGTTACTACCATCTCTAACCAAGAGCCACCATTTCCCTCTACATATCCAAAATAATCATCATGACCACTACCTTTTAGATACTTATTAGAAGCTACGGCATTATATTCATTTAAAACTAAAGAGGTTTTTTTTCTTCTAAAATTCTCTCTCATTGCAATTAGTCTAAGATTAATAAAGTTCTGTTTTATCAATGTACCATTTGAGTCTCTCCAATGATTTTCTATTCCAAAAGTACTTAATGCCATTGAGTTATTATCATCGCCATAAGTAGTATCAGTTGGAGTTACAGCAAATGAAGGGTCTTTTTTAAGTTTGAAAACCTCTCTTCTACCTACATTTCCACCTGCGACTCCTTCCCCACTCTTTGGCATAATAGTTATATCTCCTCTACCTGATTTTAGAGATACAACCAAATCTTTATGAGTTGTTTTAAACTTGCCCTCTAATATGGTTAAATCATCTATATTTATATTTATATTCCAATCTGGATTACATTGGTTAAAGGGGTCATAGCTTAAATCAGTTGCTACCTTATTAGATATAGTCAAAATAGTTCCACTTCTCACTTCTGATAGCTGTTGGATATTTGGAAGTGTTGCTCTAAATATCTTATTACCATCTCTAACAATTTTAATCTCTGATTGACGTAAATCTGTTTTATCTTTTAAAACTACTAACTCAACCCATGATTTACCATTTCCTTTTATCCGTCCAAAGTATGTATCATATCCCTTCTTTTTAAGTTTTAAATCTTTTCTTACGGCATCATATTCATTAAGAAGAACCATTTGATGTACGCTACTATTTATATCTCTTAAATTAGTAAAATCTTGTATATGAGTTACATCATTAGAATCAATCCATTGATTTGGTGAGCCATAAGTACTAATAATCTGTTTATTGGAAGCATCATCTCCATAAGCTGGGTCATTTGGTTGGATATTGGAGTTTGGGTCTTTTTTTAGTTTAAATACCTCTTGGTTATCAATACCCCACCCCTTGACAATCTCTCCAGAGTTTTGCATTAAAACTGTTCCATCAAGTGATTTAATAGAGATATCCATTGTTCTATCAGAGATTTCAAAAGCACCATCAATATCTACTAAATCATTAGAGTTAAGATTAATAGTCCAATCAGGATTAGTTGAATCAAGTGGTGAATAGGAGAGGTCAGTAGGCTCATTTGATATTGTAAGAATAGTTCCTTTTCGTAGATAAGCCAACTCTGTTAAGTTTGGAAAAGATGCTGTTAGTTGATGTACACCTTTACTCCTTTTTATCTCTATTATAGAGCCTCTTAAATCAATAAAATCTTCATTGACTACAAGCTCTATCCATGAGCCTCCATTTCCAAGTATAGTTTGAAAATGGGTATCATATCCACTGTTTTTGAGTAGTTTATCCTCTGCTACGGCATTATATTCATTTAAAAGTATAGAATCTGCATGGATAAATTCAAAACTTAATAACATTAGAAATAGTATATTTCGTCTCATCTTATTGTCCTTTTTATTAAGATGAGGTATTCTATATTTTTTTATATTAAAATATACTAAAAAAAAGTATATTTTGTTATATTGTATTTTATAAAAATAAAAAGAGTTAATATTTGTTCAAAATATACTCCCCAACTCTAAAAGAGTTTGCATAGATAGTCCATGTATATGTCACTGAACCACCTGTGGGCATAAAGCTACCATCGGTTACAAATAGATTATCTACTTCATGTGCTTGACAATATCTATTCAATACAGAGGTTTTTGGGTCATCTCCAAATCTACACCCTCCTGCTTGTAGGTTAGCAGGTGGATAGGCAGAGATAGAGCTGTATATATCTTTTGCTCCCATCTCTCTCATAACTGCTTCAGCTTTTTTGGCTAAAAGTCGTCCTATCTTTAGGTCATGAGGGTGTGCTCCTATACGGATATTTGCTACGGGTACACCATAAATATCTCGATACTTCTCATCAACAGATACAAAGCAGTTATCAGTAGGTAGCCAATCATTAAATATCTCGAAATTTAACTGTTTTTTCATAGTAAATTTTTTGAAAATTCTATCTTGTAGCTCCTCTCCCCATATTAATTTACCACTTTTCCACTTCTGTTTACTCGCTTTTGATATAGGATTTGCATGTTCAAATAGGAAATCTATAACACCACCTTTCATACCATCTATCTCATACCAATCACATAGACTTCTATTGACAAATAACCCCTCAACCATTAGCTCATTTAACGGAATAGAGTTAGCATCAAATTGACCAGAACCAACTCCTCCTGCTGAAAAGAGTAGATTTTTACCAACTTGATTACTATTGTTTGCTAAACCATTTGGAAAATTTTTCGATTTTGAGTTTAGAAGTAGTCGTGAACTCTCAACAGCTTGACCTGCTACTACAAAAATATCTGCTTCTATCTTATGCTCTTTTTTTGTCTGGGTATCTATATAGATAGCTTGAGTTACCTTTTTATCTTTTTCATTAAGCTTTTTGACAAAGGCATGAGTAATAATCGTTAGATTTCCTGTTTTTAGAGCAGGTTGTAGAAGTGATGCTCTAGCACTCCCTTTTGCTCCACTACTACATGGATATGAACCACAATAGTTGGAGTAGTAGCAACTGTTACGTTCATCTTTGGATTGTGACAATATAGCTCTAGGTGTTTTATATGGCGTAAAATTCAATTTTTTACACGCTTTATCTATATATTTAGATATAGGGTGTTCATCTAAAGGTGGATAGGGGAACTCTTTTGTACTTCTTGGTTCATGATACATATAGGGTGTAACCTCTCCACTAACCCCTACTAATCGTTCTACCTTCTCATAATATGGTTCTAACTCACTATAATCAATACACCAATCAACAACATTTGCCCCCTCTATTGCTCCAAAGGTAGATTTTAGTTTAAAATCAACAGGTTTGAGACGATGGAAATAGCCACTCATAAAGTTAGATGAACCACCTACAATATTTCCATTAAAAAATGAGTTTTCAGTTTTAGTTGTGGTAGTTTTAACCCATTTATCATCTTCTAAATCTTCTATAGTGTGGTAGCACTCCTCTAAATTAGGAGTAACAATATCTCGTTTACAGTAGGCTACCTCATCTTTACTAAAATCCTTCTCTCGTAAAAATCCTCCACGCTCCAATATAACCACATTTTTACCTGCATGAACAAGAGTATGTGCTACACCTGATGCTCCTGCTCCTGAACCAATTATACATACATCATATTTTTTCATGATACTACTCCTGCAAATTTAACTTTTGGTTGTGGTTGCCCTGTATGGTGACCCAACCATCTCCAACCTAACTCATCTCTATTTCCACCATAGATAGGGTCGCTAAGTAGTGCTTCTAATGTATAATAGAGTAAAAGAGATACCCAATTTTCTGCCTTTGATGAGCTGTTTACAAATGCTCTTAATGCTCTATCTCTCTCTTTGATACTCATAGTTATAAAACCATTCTCTCTATTTATTAGTAGGTCTGCTCCATAGAGTAAAAATTTTAAATCACTCTTGACAAAAGAGGAGTGAGAGGAGACCTTTAAAAGATAATTGGTAGCTCCAAACTCAAAAGCAGAGGGAGCTTTTAACCCTTTTGGGAAAAATGTCTCTTGTACGGCTTGTATCACTTTAAATGGGGCAATATCTATATGAGTTTTACTGTTTTGAGGAAGTAGAGCCAAGGCAGTTCCTGCACCAATAGCTCCTAGAATAAAGATACGTCTTGTCATGGTTATAATCCTTTAAAAAAAGGATTATAACATTATATTAGCGATGTTAAATGTATAAGATGTTCCATTTTAATCAACACTTTTAACACTAATTTGAATATTGTTTAAATTAGCATGTTTTTTTGTAAATAGAAATTGTAGTAGTTCTATAAACATTGTTTCTCCTTTTATTAATTTTTTATTAAAAATTTATTCTACTTTATTTTATTAATATTGTCAATATAAACTCTACTTAATCTCTTTAATCTCTTCATCTTTTTCTAGTAGAGAACAAAATTTTAGACCATGTAGAAATATAGCCCAAGATATATATATCCACAAAAAGAAAAAGAGTAAGATACTAAATCCTCCATAGATGCTTAGGTATGTTTTATTGTGCATTACATAAAAGACAAATATACTCTTGGCTATATACCAAGCTAGAGAGGCGATAAAGGAGCTAATCGTTGCCGACTTATTACTGATATTTATATTGGCTGATATTTTATAGGTGAGAAAAAAGATAGACCAAATAATAAAAAATGGTAAGAGTTGCAAGGTATGAATAGTTGAGGTGACGCTATTTTTATCAAGTAACTCTTGAATCTCTGTCGATAGATAAAACGATAAAACTAACATAATAGGTGTCAAAGTAACTAGTGTCCAATAGACTGTAACCGAAGCCCAAAAGCTACGCCGTTTAGTCTCAAAAATATCATTAACAATATAATCATAGTTCTTAAAAAACATCATAGAGGCAAATAGAACATAGATAACTCCTACCATTCCTAACTTACCAGAGTTTTCTATAAATGTATTGATATAATGCAAAACCTCTTTTGAGTGTGTAGGCATCAAGTTCTTAAAAATAAGGGATTGTATCTCTTGATAAATATCATCAAATATAGGAAGATTTGTAAAGATAGATAAGACAATAACCAATAGAGGAATAATAGAAAATAGAGTATAAAAACTCAAACTAGCAGAGTAATAAGAGAGTTTATCTGCAAAGAGTTCAGATAGAAAATCTCTTATAAATATATAATACTCTTTAATAAGTTGACGTATATTAATTTGATTTTTCATAAAACTCTTTTTTTAGTCAAATAATAGCTAAAATCAAATTAAAATTTATAACCAAAAAAATTTTAAAGACTCAAGTGTCAAATGAATTTTAGAGTTAAATATGTAGGGTGTAGTAGTCGATGACTACACCCTACACATACACGCATAAAGGGTATCACTATAAAAGATTAATTAAATCCAATACCTGACTGTTTAATCATCTCTGTAATTGTCTCTAAAAGAGGGTCAACATAGAACATTGAACCTACTGTTACAAATACAGCAAGACCGAGAATAGTCAATAGAGGTTTAGAAACATTGTAATAGGTAATCTCTTTAGTTACCATATCTGTTGGCTCTTTTAGGAACATATATACGATTAGTTTCAAGTAATAATATGCAGAAATAGCAGAGTTTAGACCCATTACTACAGCTAACCATAGATAACCAGAGTCAACGGATGCAGACATAATATATATTTTACCCCAAAAGACAGAAAATGGTGGAACACCTGCTAATGATAGCATAAAGAGTGCCATTACCACAGCACCTACAGGCATAATTTTAATCATTCCTGCAAACTTCTCATAAGGGTGGTCAAAACGTGTATGGTGTACTGTATCTTTGTGACGACTAACCCATAACATTGTAAATGCACCAAGGTTTGTAAACATAAAGAGTCCATAGTACAAGAAGATACTAGAGTTTGCTTTGACAGTTGCAAGAGCAACAGCAGCCATTACAAAACCTGCATGAGAGATTGATGAGTATGCCAACATTCTTTTTACATCTTCTTGGACGAGTGCCATAATATTGGCAATAGTCATAGTCACAACAGATAGACAGAGAATAATCTCTTGAACTCCATCAATATTAAGAGCGATAAACATCTCAAAAATTCTCATAGAGACTACAAATGCAGCTAATTTAGGTACAACCGACATAAATCCTGCTAATGGAGATGACGCACCCTCATAAACATCTGGAGCCCATGTATGAAATGGAAAGAGTGAAAGCTTAAAGGCAAATGCTACGAGTAACATTGATGCTCCACCTAAAATCAGAAACATAACTCCTGCTTCGTCCATTCTACTCTGAAGTGCTACACTAATCTGATTTAACTCTAAACTTCCTGACAATCCATAAAGAACAGCAGACCCCATAGCAAAGAAACCAGCAGATAATGCACCCATTGTAAAGTACTTAACAGAAGCCTCAAATGAGTTTGCTCTATTGTGCAGAGCGATAAGTGTATATAGTGATAATGAAGCTGTCTCTAAACCAACAAAGATAAGAATCAAGTTATCTGAACTTACCATAAATTGGAATCCTGCAACCATAAACAAGAAGAGAGCAAAGAACTCAGGATATGAGTACTCATGGAATCTCTTTGAGGTCAATGCCAAAGGTATAAATAGCATTGAACCTACCAATATAGTCACTTGTGCTAGTATAGCTAAACCATCAATAAGAAGAACATCAAAAAAACCATTTTGATACTCAAGACCAAGAACTGAACCTAAATCAACTAATAGAATTAAGATAGTAAACATTACATAGAGAGACTTATCTAGTTTATCTTTCATCAAATCTAAAACTAAGATAAGTAAACCACCACCAATTGCAATTAACATTGGCATTAATGTTGCTATATGCAGTTCAGCGAAACCGATATTTACAGGCTCTAATAGAGGTGTTCCCATTATTCTGCCTCCTTTTTACTAATTATAATAGCATCTTTTGTTGTTTGTAACTCTGCATGTTCTTCCATCTGAACCAATAACGCTTTAACCGAGTTATCAATTGGATCAAGAACAGGTTTTGGATAGATTCCTAACCAAACAACAATCGCTACCAATGGGAGAAGTGCTGTAAGCTCTCTACCATCTAAATCTTTTAAACTTAAGTTCTTTTTATGTGTAACAGGACCAAAAAATGATTTTTTGAAAAGTGCCAACATATATACAGAACCGATAATAATCGTAGACCCTGCAATAATAGTACCTATAACAGAAACTTTATAGAATCCGAGTAGGACTAAGAACTCTCCAACAAATCCGATAGTTAGTGGAAGACCCACAGATGCCATCAACATTACACCAAATACGGTTGCATAAACAGGCATTACAGCTGCTAATCCACCAAATTCTGACATTATTTTTGTACCTGTACGTTCATAGATGACACCTACCAACATAAACAACGCTCCCGATACAATACCGTGAGACAACATTAAAAATACAGAACCACCAAGACCTTCAGCATTCATAGCAAAAACACCCAGCATAATAACACCCATGTGTGAAACAGATGAGTACGCAATCACTTGTTTCATATCTTTTTGTGCAAAAGCTACCATTGCTGTAAAGACAACCATAATGATTGATAAGACCATCATAAATGGTGTAAAGTATACAGATGCATCAGGTAAGATTGGTAGAGAGAATCGTACAAAACCATATGTACCCATTTTTAGAAGTACAGCAGCAAGGATTACAGAACCGATAGTTGGTGCTTGTCCATGAGCGTGTGGCAACCATGTATGGAATGGAAACATTGGTACTTTGATAGCAAAACCAGCAAAAAATGCCAAGAACAACCAAAACTGTTGGTCTGTGGTAAGATGTAGTTGATACCAATCTAAGATATTAAATGTCCATACTCCATTATCTAAATGATATAGATATGCCATTGCCAAAAGACCAACTAACATGATTAGTGACCCTGCAAAGGTATAGAGGAAGAATTTAACAGCTGCGTAGACTCTAGTTGGTCCACCCCATGCACCAATAATATAGAGCATTGGTACTAATGAAAGTTCCCAAAATAGATAGAATATTATCGCATCTAATGCAACAAATACACCAACCATTGTCATCTCTAGGAAAAGAAGAGATATAATCATATTCTTCATATTTGGAGTATCATCTCTAAGAGAGATAATTCCTAAAAGTGTAATAAGTGTTGCCATAATGACAATAAAGAGTGATATACCATCAACACCTAAGTTGTATGAGATACCAAACTGTGAAATAATAGGGCTAAACTCTGTAAATTGCATTCCTGCATTGACATTATCAAAGCCTACCCATAACCATAATGACAAGACAAACTCTACAGAAGCTACGGCGATACCGTAAGCTTTTGCAGAACGCTTATCTACAACAAAACCAAGAACACCTGCTAGTGCAGGGAAAAATATTAAGATACTTAATATATGCGTCATAACCCCTCCTTAACCAATGAATGCAGATATACCTGCACCCAATACTAATAATAATGCACCAACACCCATCCAATTAAGGTACGATGATAGGTTACCATTTTGCATACCTCTTGATACATCTCCTGATACATAGATTACTTTTGCAATAAAGTCAACTGTGCCATCAACGATAGCTTTATCCATTTCCCAAAACTTATCTGATGCAACAGTATATGGCTGAACAATAAACTCATCATAGAACTTTGGAACATAGTATTGGTTTGCAACCAATTTATAGATAAATGAGTTCTCTTTTTTCTCATTTCTCTTCCAAGCTTTATCCCCTTTACCTGCATATTTTATATAAGCAATACAGATACCTATTAGAGCTAGAACAATAACGATTGTTCCTAAATATGGAGCTAAATGATGTGTCTCATGACTCATCTCATAATCTGGAAGGTTTTTGGTAATAAACTCATGGAAATTATCCATAAACCAACCAAATGAGATAGCAAGAACAGCTAATGGAGCCATTGCTACAAGTACATATTTGTACATATCGTGTGGGTGGAAACCTAACGCTTTATAACGCTCTTCACCATGGAAAGTAAAGAATACTTGTCTAAAGCTATAGAATGCTGTCATTCCTGCTGTAATAACCAAAATACCCCAAATGATAAATGAGCCATCATTAAATGCTGTCTCGATAATCGCATCTTTTGAGTAGAACCCTGCCATAATAGGAAGACCTGCTAGTGCAAATGAAGCGATACCCATATAGATATATGAACCTCTCATCACTTTTTTCATACCACCCATTTTAAATATGTCAAGTTCATCATCCATAGCGTGCATTACGTTACCTGCACCCAAGAATAGAAGTGCTTTAAAGAACGCATGTGCTGCTAAGTGGAAAAGTGCAATCCAGTAAGCTCCAAGTCCAGCTGCTGCAAACATATAGCCAAGTTGAGAGAGTGTAGAGAGTGCAACAATACGTTTAATATCTCTAGCACTTAGTGCCATAGATGCAGCATAGAATGCCACAAATGCACCAAGTGATGCGATAAACATAGAGACACCATGAACAGCATCTAAACTAAATAGAGGGTTAGCTCTAATTACCAAGAAAACCCCTGCTGTAACCATTGTAGCTGCGTGAATAAGAGCAGAAACAGGTGTAGGACCTTCCATTGCATCTGTCAACCATGTATGTAGTGGAAATTGTGCTGATTTACCCATTGCACCAATAAAGAGTGCCATAGCAATAGCTACGAGAAGTCCATCTGCCAAATGAGGAAGAGCCTTAAATACTACATCATATTGAAGTGAACCAACATTCCAGTATATAAGGAAAATTCCTACCAACATACCAAGGTCAGCTATACGGTTCATAATAAACGCTTCGTTTGCTGCCCAAGATGGAGAGATTGATGGATTCTCTTCAAATGTTTTATCCTCTTTATGATACCAAAAACCAATTAGTAACCAAGAACAGACACCAACGCCTTCCCAACCAATAAAGAGTCCAGCAAAGTTATCACTCATAACCAAAATCATCATGGAAAATACAAATGCAGATAGGTATGAGAAGAATCTATTATACCCTTTATCGTGATTCATATATCCTGTAGAGTAGATATGAACAATAGTTGAGACTAAAGTAACAACCAACATCATTGTTACTGATACTTCATCAACCAAGAAACCAAAAGGAATATTTAAATCCCCAACAGCAATCCATGTCATCATCTGAACATGAACGGCTCCATGTTCTGCTACATGTAGAGCCAATGTAACAGCAGAGACAAATGCCACTGCAATAAGGCTTGAATTAACAATACCAACTAGATGTGTTTTGGGACTCCTAGCAAAAAAGAGTCCAGCAAACAATGCACCAACAAAAGGAGCAAAGAGTGCTATATATACAAATTTTTCCATTCTTACTATCCTTTCATTGATGAAATTACTTCAAGGTCTAATGAACCATATCTCTTATGGAGTAAGATTAAAAGACCTAAACCAACAGCCACTTCAGAGGCTGCAACTGCAATAATGAAGAATGCGAACATCTGTCCTGATAAATCTCCATAATAGTTTCCTATCGCTGCAAATGCAACATTTACAGCATTCAACATGATTTCCGTAGCAAAGAAGAGCATCAAAAGATTTTTTCTTCTAAGTACGCCTACAAATCCTATACTAAACAGAATCCCTGAAAGTATAAGATAATGACTAATACCTATCTCCATTGTTAAGCCTCCTCTTTTTTTAGTTTTTCAGCAATATCAAGCTCTTCAACTTTAAGCTCTTCATCACTCACTTCACACTCTGTTAGAGAGTAATCCATCTTTTTACCTGCCAAGATAATACCTGCAATCATTGCAACTAATAACATAACAGCAGCTACTTCAAACGGTATAAGATATTTAGTAAATAGAATCATACCTACATACTCTGCATTTTTAATAGAGTTTCCAAACTCATCTACTGCATATGGATAGAGTGCTTGGATATTGTCTCCAATAATTGGTGCAGAGAACATAACTACAAAAAGAACAGCCATCAATCCACCAAGTAGAAATACTAATGGTGCATTTTGATGTCTCTCTTTAATATCTTTGGTTGCATCAAAGAACATCATTGCAAATGCGTAGAGAGCCATTACAGCACCTACATATACAATCAACTGAACCACACCCAAGAAGTCTGCTCCCAAAAGGAAGAAGAGTCCTGAAATCATTACCATTCCTGCTGCCAATGAACTCATGGCATAAAGAACATTTTTACTCATCGCCGTAATCGTAAACAGTATCGTAGTCGATACTGCAAAGACATAAAAGGCTATCACTTCATACATTTTCTTCTCCTTTTAGTACGCTAGAGGCGTTGGTTTAATATTCTCATCAGCATTTGGACTGATTGCACCAAACCCATCATACTCTTGTTGAAGATTGAGCTTGTCAATTGGTGTCAACATATCTTCAAAGAGTGAGAAACTAGCTCTCTGCTCTGATGCTGTCTCATATCGTGGACCATGTACGATTGCCAACTCAGGACAAACCTCTGCACAATATCCACAAAAGATACAACGTCCAAAGTTGATGGTATACTCTGAAACCTCTTTTCTTTGGTTTTCATCATATTTTGTCTCCATAGAGATACAATTAGAGATACAAATCTTTTCACAAAGTCCACAACCGATACATCGGTAGTTACCTGACTCCATCAATCGAAGCATATCATGAATCGCTCTATATCGTGGAGAGATGGGTAACTTCTCAAATGGATATTGAGTAGTGTGCATTTTGCCACCAACAAGAGCATTTCCCATCTCTCTAAAGGTTACCCAAAGCCCTACAAAAAGCTCTGGTTTAAAGGTTCTACCTACAACTTGTTTAAATTGACCCCAGCCTGTAGTCGGAGTATGTGCTAAATCAAGTTTTACGTAATTTTGTGTTCCAACATTTCTGTTTTTAAACTGTTCTAAACTCATCGTTACTCCTTCCTTAAATTATCATCATCACGAGACCCGTGATAACTACATTGATTACTGCCAATGGCATTAATACTTTCCAACACAACCACATAAGTTGGTCTGGTCTAACGTGTGGCCACGCAGCTCTTACCCATAGCATAAAGAAGAATGAAAATGCAATTTTACCGATAATCATCAACCAACCTGGGAAAATCCAAAAGTCATTATATCCACCAAGGAAGACAACAGAAGCAATAACACCAATAGTAATCATATTGGCATACTCTCCAATAAAGAATAGCCCCCATCTCATACCACTGTACTCTGTTACATATCCAGAGATAACCTCTGCTTCATGCTCCAAAAGGTCAAATGGTGTTCTGTTGGTCTCTGCAAATCCTGCAATCAAAAATAGGACAAATGCTACTGGTTGATAGACAACCAACCATGTTCCATCTGCTTGGTAATCATTAAAATCAACAAAAGATAGAGAACCAACCATCATAATAGGAGCTAAAATAGAAAGCCCTGTTACAACCTCATATGATAAGAATTGGATTGCTGTTCTTGCACTCCCCAAGATACCCCATTTATTCGCTTGTGCCATACCTGCAAGAAGTGGACCATAAAGCCCTGCTGCCATCATTCCAAGTACAAATAGGATTCCTACATTAATATCAGATGCAATTGATGGAACATAAACATCAACAAGAGGGATAGTAAACCCAGGGAAAACAGGTACTGCTGCTAGAGCAATAAATGCTGTTGCTGCTGTAATAACAGGAGCTACTGCAAATATAATTTTATTTGCATGTTGAGGTATAATATCCTCTTTGGTAAAGAGTTTGATACCATCGGCTGCTAACTGTAACAACCCATAAGGACCTACATGTTGTGGTCCAAGCCTTCTCTGCATAAATGCAAGAATCTTTCTCTCAATATAAGTACCAAATCCAGCAATAGCTGCGATTACTGCTAAAATCAAAACTGCTTTTATAATAACCCCAACAGCCGTGACTTCTGGTAACATTGTTGAATCCATATTACACCTCCTTTATAGTTACTGAAGCATATCTTGAACCATCAAATAGCCCATAAACATTTTCAGCAGATTTAAAATCTGAAAGAGCCATAATATCGCCCTCCATCTTTTTATCTTCAATTACATCAACAACGATTGTTCCGTTATCAAATACCACCTCTACCTTTTTACCTAAACTCTCTGCCTTAGATGAACTAACATATAGTCCAAACGGTTCAAAAATCTGATGTGCTTTTGCAGAAAAATCATTGAACTGTCTAGGAGGATTACATCTATAGACAATATCTCCATCTAAAAGAGTATCATCATAGAACTTCTCAACTTTTGGAGTATCTCTCTCTTCAAATAGAACATTGAGTAGATAACCTCTATGCTCATTTCCTGCATTATCATAATAGTTATCTAAACTATCAAACTCAACAGCTCTGTACCCTCTATCAGTTGGTAGTCGTTTTGTCCAATCTATGGTCTCTTCTGGAGCATCATCAATAAGCTCTTTCATAAGGTCATTTAACTCATATCCACCATAATCTAACGCAACATTGGTAGGAACAACTCTTTTTGAGAGATTAGTTACTGTTCCCTCTTGTTGGTTAAATGCAGGAATATCCAAATCGCCATCTCCAAGTGCAGAGAGTCTAAAATCTCCAATCTCGTTATAACCAACTGTATAACCCTCTGCATTATCATCAAGGTCACATATAATGGCTACCCCTAACGCATTTGATTTTGGTGGGTTCATAACAACATTAAATCCTGCTGTCTGCTCAATAAGTGCGATAAGTTTAGCAAGATTATCGGCTCTATCATGATAGTAGTAATCCTCTCCTACCATTAGAGTAAATCTCTCTTTTTTCTTCATCATCTTATCGAAGCCTTTAATAAATTTCTTGGAGTCTCCACCTACTAAATCTATCAATCCCTCTTTTCCACCAAGCTCTGTAATATAATCTTTGACACTACTATCAAGCTTATCTTGGTCTGAAAATAGTGCAAGAACTAGATATAGAGTAGCCTCTTCAAGACCAACTTTATGGGTAAATGTAGAGACACTTTTACCAAATGATGGAATCAGAGTATCTCCTACGGGGTGGAAATATAACCCTGCACCTTTGTTCATCTTTTGAACATTATTAAATGCGTATTTTAACCCTGGGCTATCGTTTCTCAATGCACCACCTACTGATACGATAAAGTCACTCTTCATACTATCCTCCATAGATGAGGTGTAGAGTGAGTGACCTGACGCATCAGCATAGAGAGTTAAGAACTTTTGAAATGCTCTAACTTCTGGGTTATACAATTTAATACCCATCTTCTCTTTGAGTGTCTGAAGCATCATCGCCTCTTCATTGGTAATCATGGAGTTAAATCGGATAGTTTTAGCTTTTTTAAATGCTTCAATAGCCAAATCAAAAGCTTTTTTATCTTTTGTAACTCCTCTATTCTCATAGTCATAACCAAATCTAGCAGAACCATCAAGAGATACATAGTTCCACTCATTAGTTACACGATAAATCTTCTCATCTCGATTATCTATAGAGATTGGTTTAACCTCATAATAGATTTGAAAACCATCTGAAGAGTGAGCCGATACAGCAGGAATCTTTCTCAAATCCCATGCATTTGATGTATAGACAAAATCTCTTGATACCAATGCACCAACAGGACATACTGCGATACACTCTCCACAATCAGAACAATCGGTAGAACCTGTACCGTTACTTGGAGCAATAACAGATTTTTGAAGCTTATTCCACATAGCATAAGCATCTTTTGGCATCTCATCTTTCCAAGCTTTATCTAGTGATGCACCACCACGTTTAGTGGTTTTAATCGCTGCATCTCCAATCATATCTTTACATACTGTAGTACAACGTTCACATACGATACATAATCCTGCATCATAATGTAAAACACTACTCCAATCGCTTGTCTCTCGTTTTGTATCTGGGATAGAGTACGATTGAGAATCTACTTGTAGTTCTAGTGTGTAGTTTTGTAACTCACACTCTCCACTCTGGTCACATACACCACACTGTAGTGGGTGGTTAACATCATAAACTTCCATCATTGCTCTACGCTCTGCTAGAATATTTGGAGTGTTAACGGTAACCTCCATGCCCTCTTTGACCTTAGTATTACAAGAATAAACCTGCTTCCCATTAGCTTCAACTAGACATATCCTACACGCTAGTGTGGGAGAACATCTCGTTAAGTAACAGATTGCAGGAATAAAAATATCGTTGGCACGAGCAGCATTGAGGATATATTCACCCTCTTTTGCTTTATACTCTTTACCATCAATAGTAATACTTACCATATTTTCTACTGTTTGTACTTCGCTCATATTAGCTTCCTACTCTTTCTAAATCTACTTTACTAAATCTATAAGAGGATAGCAAAGCCGTACTTAAGCCCATATCAAATAATGGGTTAAGGGCTATTGTACCCTTTAAAGATGTATCAATCTTAAACACTCTCTCAAATTTAACGGAATCTATGGTGTAACGTATAGTATCACCATCTTTTAACTTTGATGCAGTTGCAAACTGCTGTGAACCCAAAAGATAGGCATCTTTTATAAGATTATCTGACAATGCCGTTAACGGGGAGAAGTGTTCTTGTGGGTTACAATTATAGACAACTGTTCCATCAAAAGCACTCATCTCTGCTATATCTTCTATAGATGTATCTAGCCCCACTTCTACCTCATCAAGAATATAACCTCTATGCTCATTACCTTTTGCATCAAAATAGTTTGTTAAACTATCAAACTCAATTGCTTTAAAGCCTTTGAATAGAGGTAAATCTTTTGTATAATCAATCGTATACTCTGAGTTTAATCCTAAACTATTTGCTAAATCATTTAGAACATAACCACCATAATCTAATACAACATTTAGAGAAGTAACTCTCTTATCAAGTGAGGTTAATGTACCCTCTTGTTGTGTAAAGCTTGGCATATCTAAATCACCATCTCCAAATGATGATAAAGTAAAGTCTCCTTTTACGTTATAACCAATCGTTGAACCCTCTATATCATCATCTAAATCACAAATTTGTGAGATACCCATACCGTTACCAGCAGGAGGAATACAGATAACATTAAATCCTGCATACTTCTCTAGTAGAGCCAGAAGTTTAGCGATATTTTCAGCTCTTGGGTGTGCATATAAATCAGCTCCTACAACTAAAGAGAATCGACTCTTTTTAAGAAGTGATTTCTCTAAAGCCTCAAGCTCCTCTTCGCCTACATTGCATTCAGCAGAGAGATTTCCAATATCAAGCTCATCAAGTATATCTCTAATGTTTTGAGGGAGTTCACACTCTTTTAGTAGAGTATCTGCTAGGAGTGCTACTACACCCTCTTCTGAACCTGCTTCATATTTGATAAATTGAGTTACAATATTTTTAAGTTCACTATCTTCTATAGGGTGCATATAGGCAACTCTAGCTCTATGCCACTTAGAAGCCATATTGATATGATACTTAACAATAGGTGCATCATCATTTACACGTGTTCCTACTACAATTACAGCTCTTGAGTTAGATAACTCTTTTAGAGAGCCACCATAGAGAGATTTACCTGTAATAGTCCCATACGAATTCATAAACTTCTGAAATGCTCTTGCCTCATGAGAGATAAGCTTATAACCTCTACTCTCTTTTAGCTTTTGTAAAATATACGCCTCTTCATTTGATACTTCATTAGAAAAGATAATAGTTTTAGCAGACTCAAACGCTTTTAGTGCAGATTGAAATGCTATTTCATCTTTTACAACATCTCTATTGGCAATATCAAATCCATAACGAGAAGCCGAACATAGAGTAGAGAATTCAGCCGTATTGCTTACACGGTAAATCTCTCCTTTTTTAACTTCATAAATCACATCATGCCCACCCCCACAGTGAGGACAAGTTGATGGTATCTGTGTTAGCTCCCAAGCATTTGAACTATATTTGAAACGACTATCAACCAATGCCCCAACAGGACATACAGCTGCGGCCTCGCCAAGTGTTTTATAGTTTTTATCTTGTTTTACATTTTCGATAGTTGAAGAGTATCCACCAAATTTTACTTTGAGTGCTTCATCTCCTGTAATCTCTGTAGATACTCTTACACACTTCTCACACATAATACACAGAGCTGGGTCATAAGAGATAACACCCCAGTTCTGAACAGGTCTATGTGGCTCTTTGGTAGTAAAGTTTTGTCCACTTACACCAAACTCCATTGTCTTGTTTTGGAGGTCACACTCTCCACTCTTGTCACATACTCCACACTCTAAAGGGTGGTTTACATTATAGAGTTTCATAATGCTTTGACGCTCTTTAAATAACTCTTGATTGTTGGTTGTAATAACAGCACCATCTGTTGCTTTCTCTTGACAAGATAATATTGCTCCATCAACACCCTCTACATCAACAATACACATTCTACATGATGCAATTGGTAATGTTTTGGTTAGATAACACATGGTTGGAATATATATCTCATTTTCACGAGCAATCTCCAAAATTGTTTGACCATAAATAGCCGAACAGCTTTTCCCATCAATAGTTACATTGATAGCTTTTGCTTCTATATCTCTTATACTGCTCATCATACAGCCACCATCGATATATAGTAACATCGCATACAACGCTCTGCTTCTGCTATCGCCTCTTCTCCAGTAAATCCAAGATTTACCTCTCTTTGGTTATCTTTACGCTCATCAACTCCAAGTTTTTCACTCTCTTGACGTGGAATACCTGGCATCCACCCTGTAATCTTCTCATTTTTATTATAAACTCTTAAACGAGATAAGTGGTCTTCCATAATCTCATCATCAAGAAGTGTACATTTACCATCATAGATATAACGACTTATTACTGAGGCAGCACGTCTTGCTTGACCTACTGCATTTACAATAGTCATTGGTCCATACTCACAATCTCCAGCAGCAAAAAGTCCATCTTTTGAGGTCATATAATCTTTACCGTTAGTAGCAATTGAGTTCCAACTTGTCATTTTAATATCCCACTCTTCAGGAATAATCTGTAAATCTAGTGATTGAGAGACAGCAGGGATTAGATAGTCAATATCTAACTCAAAATCTGCACCCTCTATCTTAACAAGTTGAGGTCGTCCACCATTTGGGTCTGGAACAAGTTCAAACTTATTAACTTTAAGCTTTGTAAGTTTATCTCCATCATCAAAAATCTCTTCAATAGACGAGTAGAAGATAAACTCAACACCCTCTTCAAGAGCCTCATGATACTCTTCATAAGTTGTATTTCTAATAATAGTTTTTTCATCACGACGGTAAAGCATAATAACTTTTTTAGCACCCTCACGAATCGAACAACGTACAACGTCCATAGAGGTAAATCCACCACCGACACAGACAACTGTTTTGTCTTTAAGTTCATTTGATGCAGGGCTACCGATACCATATTTATGCCATAGGTTAACCTTGTCAAGCATATCTATAGCACCCCAATAACCCTGTTTAGTTGGGTCTTCATTTTTAGCACGAACTTTTTTAGAGAGTCTAGCACCAAATCCAAGTAGTGTCGCATCATACTCTTCATAAATATCTTTAAGCATCTCTGCTGTTACTCGGCAGTTATTGGTAATAGTTACAGCTTCCATCTCTAAAACAAGGTCAATATCTTTGTTGTACTTATCAACAGGCATTCTATACTCTGGAACACCTACAGCAACCTCTCCACCATTTACTGGTAGCTCTTCAAAGATATGAACCTTTATACCCTCTAGTGCCAAGTAGTACGCTGCTGTTAGACCTGCAGGTCCTGCACCAATAATGGCTACTTTTTTACCATCATTTCGTAGAGGTTTTGGCTCAAATGGGTGCAACCAAGGAACTTCATGGTCTGTCTCATAATCAGCACCTAATCGTTTAAGCTCCATAATAGAGATAGGTTCATCAAGATTCATACGTCTACACGCATCTTCACAAGGGTGTGGACATACACGACCACAAGTGTGTGCTAATGGCATTGTTTGACGAGTTGCAGACAATGAATCTGTAAATACCATATCTCTAACACCCTCAATATAAGCAGGAATATCAACACTTGCAGGACACATATCCGTACATGGTGCTGTTACTTTTGCAATATAAGAGATGTCTGAATTGTAGTGGATAGAAGGTATTTGAGCATCAATACAGGTATCAAACTGCTCTTTGTAATGCTCCATTAAATCTAATATAGGTTTAGGAACGGTCTTTCCAATCTCACATTTTGATGTAACCATCATAGTTTGTGAAATCTCTTTGAGGTGGTCTACATCTGCATGTGTACCCTCTCCTCGTGCTATTTTGTCGAGTAAGTCATAAAGAATCCTACCTCCCCAACGACCAGGAGCACAACGACCACACGCTTCTGAGTACTCTTGGTACTGTGCTGCGTATTGTGTTGCCAAAATAACAGCATCTATATCTTCGTCAAAGATGGCAACACCATCCCAACCAATAAATGCTTTGCTATCTCGCTCTCCATGATAGGTTTCAGGAAGTTTAAAACCCGACTCACTCCACTCTTCTGATGGTTTACCACGATTGTCGATAAACTCATCACGCCAAGTAGAGAACAGTAACCTAGACATTATTTACCCTTTTTTCTAGCAGGAGCTTTTTTTGTAGATGTTTTCTTGAGAGGTGCTTTTTTAAGAGGAGCTTTTTTTGCTGGAGCTTTCTTTGCTTCTTCTTTTGTTTCAGCAACAAACTTTTCTGTCTCCTCTTTTATTTTTGCTTCAGCTTCAGCTTTTTCTGCTTCGTCTCTTGCTTTCGCTTCAGAAGCAACTTTTTTAGCCTCCTCTTTTGCTTTTGCTTCAGCAATAGCCTTCTTTTCAGCTTCCTCTTTTGCTTTTTTCTCTGCATCAGCTTTAGCTTTGGCTTCGGCTTTCTCTTTTGCTAATTTTTCAGCCTCCTCTTTTGCTTTTTTCTCTGCATCAGCTTTAGCTTTAGCTTCTGCCTCCTCTTTAGCTAATTTTTCAGCCTCCTCTTTTGCTTTTTTCTCTGCATCAGCTTTAGCTTTAGCTTCAGCTTTCTCTTTTGCTAATTTTTCAGCTTCGATTCGTTTCTCTTCTGCTATTTTTTTAGCTTTGATTGCATCTTCTTTACGTTTAGCTCTCTCTTCATCTGAAACTTTTTTAACAACAATAGTCCAATCAACTTCATTAAATTTCAATGAATTCATCAAATCATGTTGTAAATCTCTAATAAAGTCAGCAGACTTTTGAATATGAGAGAAATCTCCTACTTCAAAAAGGAATATACCCACTTCACCAACTTTTAGTCCAGAGTCAATAAGCTCTTCCATTCTATTATAAAAATCATCTTTAAGATGTCTTAAATCATATCTTTTCATTATCTATCCACCTCTCCAAATACAATATTTGTTGAACCAATAATAGTTACAACATCTGCAATATAAGTACCAACTAAAATCTCTTGAAGCAGTCCTGTATGGAAGAATGATGGTGCTCTACACTTAAGTCTATAAGCATATGGCTCTCCCTCTGATTTGATATAGAATCCAAGCTCTCCTTTTGGAGACTCTGTTGGAACATATACCTCCCCTTTTGGTGGTCTCATTCCTTGTGTGACTAATACAAAATGTTGCATCAATGCATAGTTTTGTGTCATTATCTCCTCTTTTGGAGCAGATATATATTGTGGTGCATGTGCCATTAATTGAGGTTCGGTCTCATCATATTTCAAGATAAGTTGACGAATCATCTTTGTTGACTCTTTCATCTCTGCCATATAGAGTCTATATCTACCATAAGAGTCATTAGTATCAGCTACAGGTATATCAAAATCCAATTCTGAATAGAGTTCATAAGGCTCTTCTTTACGAACATCATAAGCAACTCCTGAACCTCTAAGCATAGGACCTGTACAACCCCAACTAAGCGCATCTTCAGTAGAGATTACACCAACATCTTCCAAACGCATTTTCCAAATTCTATTCTCTTGTAGAAGTGCATTATAGGTATGTTCTAACTCATAATCAACAGCATTACAGAAGTTTCTCATTTGTGCTAACCAACCTGCTGGTAAATCCAATGGAACACCACCAATTCTAACAGATGAGTGAGTCAATCTAGCTCCACAGTAATCTTCCATCAAGTCCATTGCAAACTCACGCTCACGGAAAGCATAAAGGAATACAGACATTGCACCAACGTCTAGTGCATGTGTTGCGATAAAAAATAGATGAGAGATAATTCGGTTAAGTTCAAGTAGCATAGTTCTAATAACTTGTGCTCGTCTAGGTGCTTCTATTCCCAACAGCTTTTCTACAGCTAATGCATACGCATAGTTGTTTGAGGTAGAAGCGATATAATCAAGTCTATCTGTTGTAGGTAGAAACTCATTATATGTCATATTTTCAGCCATCTTTTCGATACCACGGTGTAGATAACCAATATCTGGATAGGCTTTTACTACCTGCTCTCCATCAAGTTCGAGTACAAGTCTTAACTGTCCATGTGCTGATGGGTGTTGTGGTCCAAAGTTGATAACCATAGTATTGTCATCACGCTCAAAATTTAGGTTTTCAAAAAATGGGGATAATTTATTTGGTTGTTGCATAGTTCTCCTCCCTCTACTTTCTATCTTCTGCTGGTTTTACACCATCAGCTTCTTGATAATCAACCAAGAACGTTTTAGAGTACTCAATTGCTGTTTTAGTTTCGCCTTGTGAAATATCTGCACCAAACTCAACCTCATATCCTACTCTTGAGAATCGTTTTGTGTCGTGTCTATCGACTCTAGCAGGGTCTCTATTTTCTGGTCCAATAGCTTCACGAGCATCTTTTCCAAATATCCTATCTACCTCATACCATGAAGCAAACTCATCTCCTTGTAGAGGATAAGTTTTAAGAAGTGGATATCCTTCCCAATCATCTGGCATCAAAATTCTTCTCATATATGGGTGGTTATTTGATACAATCCCAAACATATCAAACATCTCACGCTCTGCAAAGTTAGCAGATTTGTAGAGAGGAACAACAGACTCCACAGCTACCCCCTGCTCTATTCTCATTACTAGACGCATTCTTTTAACATCTTTAAGATTTAACATCTGATAAAAGACCTCAAAGTTCCCATCTTTTGCCAAGTAATCTACAGCACTCATCTCTGTAAGTTGAGCATAGCCACACTCATTTTTTAAAATCTCTAAAGCTTTAAAGTTATCTTCGTGATTAATCTCCACAATCATAGAGCCTAATTGTATCTCTGCTCTATTTACTTCAACTTTAGAACTTAAAATCTCTAAATGCTTTACAAATACCTCATCACTACTCACATCTTCTCTAGGAGTTGATGGAACAACATGGTATCTATCCGTATAGTATGCTTTGCCTTGAACATTATCTTTTGGTACATATTTTCTCATTATATTAACCTTAAGTTCTGTTTTTTATTATTGTTCATATTTGCTGACTCTCTTCTAATCTTCTTTTGAAGCATCATCAACGCATACTGTAAAGTTTCAGGACGAGGTGCACACCCAGGAAGATATATATCAACAGGAATAATTCTATCAACTCCTTGAACCGTAGCATAGGTATTAAACATACCACCTGTATTGGCACATGACCCCATAGAGATAACCCATTTTGGTTCTGTCATCTGGTCATAGAGTCGTCTAGCAAACTCCGAGTGCTTTTTAGAGAGTGTTCCTGCTAAAATCATAACATCTGATTGTCGTGGACTAGCTCTAAAGATAGTTCCCATTCTATCAAAGTCATAACGTGATGCACCAGATGCCATCATCTCAATAGCACAACATGCTAATCCATAAGTTAAAGGCCAAAGTGAGTTACTTCGCCCCCAGTTAATTAAGTGGTCAACGGTAGTCAATGCTACAGGTAAGCCCCCAGATGAGGCGTAATTTACTTGATGCTGTGCCATTCAAGTGCTCCTTTTTTCCATGCGTAAATAAATCCAATTGTTAAAAGTAATATAAACAAAACCATCTCTGTAAATCCGAACCAACCAAGTAGTTTAAAATCAATAGCCCAAGGGAACATAAAGATTATCTCTACATCAAATAGAATAAATAGAAGTGCTATAAGATAAAATTGAGTCGAAATAGTATTCGGCTGTTTTGTTACCTCTGGTCCACACTCATAGATGGTTAGCTTCAACTTTTCAGTATCGAGCTTTGCTAATTTCCTACTTACAAATCGTGCAGCCATTAATGTTGCATTAAATGCTAATACTGTCACAACAAACAAGAAGAAAATACCTAGATAGGGGTGTTCGTTAATCACATGAGTCATTAGAACTCCTTTTTTTCAAGATGTTATTCTATGTTACTATTTTTCACAAAAAAGTGAGAAATAGAAGAATATTACATTTATAGTATCTAAAATTGATTAAGATAGATTGTCTATTTAGCGTGTTTTAAAAGTAGTATAAAGCTTTGTAACTAAGTGTTACAAAGCTTATTTTAAGATAGAAGAGATATTAGAAATATAGTTAACTATAACAAATCTTTATAAAAAAATTTCAACTATATTAATATAGATTTTATTTGAGTAGAAGATTTTCTAATTCATGTAGAGGTAGAGAGACTTTATCCTTAAATTTTGAATTATTAAATGTACGTTGACGTTTGGCTAACTGTGTTGTATGGGTGATTATCTTGGTTTTCATCTCAAACTTTGTATCGTATCCATCGAGATAACTCAAAACCTCTTTGATACCGATTGAACGCATAGGATTTGGTTTACGAGAGTAGTTTTTTTCTAAATAAAAGACTTCATCTATCAATCCTGCTTTTAGCATATTAGAAGTGCGTCTTGTGATACGTTTTCTAAGAGTATCTCTATCTACATCAATCTCATAGATAGGAGGTCTCTCCTCTATTATTGGTTTTGGAGGATTGGCACTGAAATATTCAGTAGGGGTCATTCCTGTCTCAAAATATAGATTTAACATCTTTTCAAGTCGATAACGGTCATGAATAGTTATCCTTTTTAGATACTCTTTATCCTTGTCATATAAAAATTTATGTGCCTCCTCTACATTTTGCAATAAAGCGTTACTCTTTTGCTTCGTTTTCCAAGATATAGAAGGCAGTTGAGATATTCCCTCAAGAAGCATATTGAGATAAAAACTTGTACCACCTACAATAATCAAATTTTTATTATGCTCTATTGCACTCTTTTTAGCACTATTATAAAGTTCAATAAAGGTAGTTACATCAAAAGGCTCATCAGGGAAGATAACATCAACTCCAAAATGTTTAATCTTATGACGCTCCTCTAAAGAGGGTTTTGCCGAAGCGATATTAATCTCTTTATAGATAGATAAAGAGTCTAATGAGAGGATATAGGCATTTCTCTCTTCTGCTAATTTAATAGCCAAAGAACTTTTACCTGAAGCCGTAGCTCCAATTAATGCTACCTGTTTAAAATCACTCATTCTATTCCTCAGAGATATTTTTATAAAAAATTGAATAGAATTTTACCATACAATTGTGTACTAATAATGTATCAAAAATAATATTTCTTTTTTAAAAATATTTTTAAATAAATAAAAATAAAAAGAGTTCTAAAATATTGGAAAAGCTCACAATCTATATAAACAACTACTTATCACTAATAGGGTAAAATTACATTTTTTATAAAGGAAACAGATGTTATTTGATAAAAACAACCGTTTTAATTTAGCCAATTTGATTACATTTGCTAATATCTCTGCTGGATTAATTGCTATCCATTTTATCGTTCATGGGGACTACTTCACAGCTATTATTTTAGCATGGATTGGTGGGGCATTGGATATTGCAGATGGAAAAGTTGCACGAAGATATAATCTATCTACCGAGTTTGGAATACAGGTAGACTCTTATGCTGATTTTATCTCTTTTGTGGTTATGCCATCGTTTTTGCTCTATTATGCAATGACGGAACAAGCAACGATTCTACAAGAGTTAATCTTGGGATTGATTTTTCTCTTTTATATAATCTCGGGTCTTAGACGGTTGATTGAGTTTAATATGAAATCAGAAGAGGGAGAAGTAGCTAAGTTTTTTGAAGGTGTTCCTACCCCATTGGGTGCAATACTTCTTTGGATTCTATATCTGATATTCTCTTATGGTATTATTGCTAATCCTTGGGTTATCTCTATCTTTGTAGCTATTATTGCTTGGTCATTGAATAGTAAAATAAAAATTCCTCACCCATAAGATATGAATAATATTAAAACAAAATTAGCCCATCTTTCTGAGATGGTTATGCTTAAACACTCTATTTTTTCACTACCTTTTATTTTTATAGCTATGTTGGTTGCCTCTAATGGGTGGTTTGGCTGGAAACTTTTAGTTTTGGGTACATTAGCAGCTATATCAGCTAGAAATTTTGCAATGGGTGTAAATCGTTATCTTGATAGAGATATTGATATATTAAATCCAAGAACCAAAGATAGACCATCTGTTGATGGACGGATAAGTAATCTTACAATGCAGATTTTTATATTAGTAAATGGAGTTATCTTTATAGCTGTTGCATATTTTATTAATCCTTTGGCATTTAAACTCTCTTTTCCTATATTGGCTATACTTGGTGCATATACACTATTTAAACGTTTCTCATCAATGGCACATCTTATTTTAGGCTTAACATTAGGATTAGCACCTATTGCAGGTGTAGTTGCTGTCTTGGGAGATATTACTATATGGTCACTCTATCTTGCAGGTGGCGTTCTCTTTTGGGTTGCAGGTTTTGATTTGCTCTACTCACTCCAAGATATTGAATTTGATAAGAAAAATGGATTACACTCAATACCCTCACAATTTGGGGTAAAAAATACCATGCTTATTGCAAAACTGTTTCATACTATAACGATTATGTTGTGGGCTATGTTTGTTATTAGTGCAAACCTTGGAATTTGGGCATATATTGCAATCTTTCTAAGTGCTGTTATGCTAACCTATGAACACTATTTAGTAAATAGAGATTTTACAAAAATAGATAAAGCATTTTTTACGGTTAATGGTTACTTAGGAATAATGTTTTTTATATTAATAGTTTTGGAGGTAATATAAATGGGTGCTAATGAGTTACAGTTTATTTTTGCTCTATTCTCTTTTGTAGCAGTAATAGGAATTATATTTTATATTTTGATAGAGAAGACAAAAATAGAGAGTTTAGAAGAGAATATAGATATATTAAATCACAATCTAATATCTCTACAAGAGTATATCTATGAATTAGAAGAGAAAATTGACAATATCAAAAAAATATCTCAAAAAGATGAAATAAAAGAGAAAATTATAGAGATGTATAAAGATGGAAAAGATGTTCTTCTTATAGAAAATACACTTGGTGTATCCCGTGCTAAGGTAGAGATGGTGTTAAAATTTCATAAATTACAAACAGAAAGATAAAACCGTATCTTTTCTCTTGAAATTACAGCATAAATAAGCTATAATTTCAGCCTTTCAACATTGTTGCACTCATAGCTCAGCTGGATAGAGCATCGGTTTGCGGTACCGAAGGTCACAGGTTCGAATCCTGTTGGGTGTACCACACTTAAATCATAGAAAAAAGATGTTATACTAAAAGATTCTAATTTACAAATGAACGGATTGAATCAAATAGATGTTTAACCTCACTATATTTCAAAAAACAACTCTTATATTTTTCTCTGTATTTCTCTTTTTTATCTTCTATTTTATAGAAAGCTACTTCTATACAAAAAATAGTGATAAACAGATTAAGAATATACAAAATACCCTATTCCCAATTATTACAATTCACGATAAAAATATAAAACTATTAGAAAATCTACAAGAGTCTTTTCAAAATATAATGGAAGAAGAGGAGATAGATAGATTAAAAAAAACCATTAATATTAAAGAAGAAATTTTAGATAACTTATATAAAATTAAAAAAATTAAAGATATAGAATCAATAGATAGAGAGATTAAACTATTTAAAGAGTATTTTGACTACAACTATAATTTAGTAAAAAGAGTTATCGAAAATAATGATTCTATAGAGGATAATGCTCTAAAAGAAGTAAGAGTTTTATTAAAAAATGTCAAAGATATATTTAAATCTCAAAATGAGATTATATCTAATCTATTTATAGATTCTCTAAATCAACTCTCGATAGATGCAAATAGATTTTTCTATTTTACTTTAATATGCTCTATTTTTAGTCTATTTATAGTCTTATCTGTTGCACTATATCTATATTTCTCAATTAAACGTAGATTTATGAAAATAACCTCTGCATTGGAGAATTTACGCACAGAAAAGCCTAATTTCAATAGGAAAATGGTGGCAGAACAGAATGATGAGATAGGTAGATTGGTTGAAGGGTTTAATCATCTACAAGATAAATTCAAAAATCATAATAATAAACTATATAGTATGAAGAAAAAAGCAGAAAAAAACTCTCAATTAAAATCTGAATTTTTAGCAAATATGTCTCATGAGATACGAACACCTATGAATGGGATTATTGGTATGTGTTATCTAACACTAAAAACCGATTTGGATAGTAAACAGAGAGCTTATATAGAGAAGATTGATAACTCTGCAAAGATGCTACTTGCTATTATTAATGATATTTTAGATGTATCCAAAATGGAGTCAGAAAAACTGATAATTGATAAACATAACTTTAATGTCTATAAGATGTTAAAAACATCTATGGATTTAGTACGATTCAGTGCAAAAGAGAAAGGGTTAAAGATAACCTTGGATTATCCAAAAGAGTTACCCAAAAGACTCTATGGAGATAGTTTGCGAATATCACAAGTATTAACCAATCTATTGTCTAATGCTGTTAAATTTACCAACAAAGGAGAAGTTGCACTATATATTAATAGAGTTAATAGTAAAAGATTTCGTTTTGAAGTCAAAGATACAGGTAGAGGACTTAAAAAAGAGGAGCAGAAAAAACTCTTTAAACCTTTCTCTCAAGCTGATGGGAGTACCACTCGCAACTATGGAGGTACAGGTTTAGGGCTTACCATCTCTAAAAAGCTTGTCGAACTAATGAATGGTAAGATTTGGGTAGAGAGTGTATATCAAAAGGGGAGTAGCTTTATATTTGAGATTGAACTCAAAGAGGTCAAAGAGAGTAAAGAGCATATTCCAGATTATGGTTATAGAGATACACAACCTATAGTTTTAGAAACTAATATAAATCTATTAAAAGAGACAAAAATACTATTGGTAGAAGATAATAGTGTTAATCAAGAGATTATCAAAGGTCTATTGGAGAACTCTAATATAAAAATAGATATTGCAAATAATGGAGAAGAGGGTATAGCCTTATTTGAGAAAAACAGCTATGCTCTAATTCTGATGGATATACAGATGCCTGTTATGGACGGATATAAAGCTAGTAGAATTATTCGACAAAAAGATAGAGATATTCCTATCATTGCACTATCAGCCAATGCGATGAAAGAGGATATGAAAAAGAGTAAAGCCCATGGTATGAACACTCATCTAAACAAACCTATTGATGTAGAGAAACTATATA
>JALSOO010000106.1 GCA_026986355.1 Campylobacteraceae bacterium
TACAAGAGTTAAATAGAGAATACGTAGGAAAAACTATTAAAATTGGAGATAAAAAACCTAAAGTTAACAAAATAGTAAAAGCAGAAGGGTATGATGATAAAGTAAAAATCCAAATTGCACAAGGAGACAAAACTGGATATCTTCAAACGAGAAATAGAAATAATGATAATATAGTATATGTAATAGATAGACTAGAGTGTGAAAGATTTTTATCTGATATGATAGTTTTATAATACGTAGGGTGTAGTCACCGACTACACCAAATTAAAAATGAAGATAATATAGATTAGAGTATATAGAAAAAGAAAGGAAAAATAATCATTATTGGGTAGTTCTACTCAATTACTAATCCATTTCTATCTATCTTTTTCCATGTTCCACCATCTAATATATGATACTCTCCATCACTTTTCTCTCTGCATCCTGTGCATATTTCAGCTATACCGTGATGAAAAGGAAAAGCAAAGTCATAAATAGGAGGGAGGACTATCTCTAAATTTCTATTAAAAAATCCAATTTTACCGTTGATACGAGTACGTGCTAGACCATCTTGAAACTCATCTGCACCATTATCATAGGTTAGAGTCAACATCTTTTTACCCGATTTATGAATATAGTAGAAATTTTTACCAATAGGTACGGCTATAAGCTCTTTGCCTTTAAAATCTAAAGTTTTAAGATACTCTTTTGAGACATAAGAGGATTGGAATTTATATATTTTTTGAGGAGGAGTAGTTTTTGAACATGATATGAGAGATAATATAAGAGTCAAATAGAGTATTTGCTTCATGCAAAACCTTTTTGACTCCTATTTTACCAAATTAAATTGGTAAAACTCTAATATTTGGGTCTAATTTCTCTTTTAGAATATTTTCAATGGCAAAAAGTGTACCTGTATCTGCACTTGCACAACCATTACATGCACCAAGGTATCGTATATAGATGTCATGGTTTTCTCCATTCTCTTTGATGTCAAGAACTTCCATATCTCCACCGTCCATAATAAGCATCTGTCGAATATTATCATCAATTATTTTCTCAACAGCTTTTAGCTTTTGAACTATAGACATTTTGCTAAACTCTAATGTACTCTCAGCTCCACCAAGTGTAGAACCTGCCAATAGCTTCTCTTGGTTATACTCATGAAGTAAATCAACAAGATATATATCTTTCTCCTCATGTCCACCAGGGCGAATACATGATTTACAAAATGCTCCTGCTTTGGTATAGTCTGTAATCTGTTCAACTGTAGTAAGGTCATTGAGTCTAATAACCTCTTTTAGAGTACTTAAGCTTACTCTTGCACACTCACAAACGATTACCTCTTCTTCAAAACTCTCCATATCTACATTCATATACTGACTAGCTGCTTTTTTGATAACATCATAAGCCATTACTGAACAGTGCATCTTTTGAGGTGGCACAGAGGGGACATCTGGTGTATCTCTCATAGCTTTTTCAACATCAATATTTGTAATCTTAACAGCCTCTTGAACTGTTTTATATTTACATAATTCTGCCATTGTATCTGAACTAGCAATTGCTGTTCCACAACCAAAACTCTTGAATTTTGAATCCATAATAACATCTGTATTTGGATTTACTACCCAATATAGACGTACAGCATCTCCACAAGACTCTGCACCAAAATCAGCAACAATAAGTTTTCCACCCATCTCTTTGGCTTGTTCTTCTGTAATCTCACCCATATTTTTTGGGTTATTCATCAAATCTGCTACTTTATTACTGTACTCATCCCAGATGGTACCACCTACTAAACTATCTATTCCCATAATGTTTCCTTCTTTTTATTAAATTTATTAATGACCAGCTGTTAATCCAGACTCATGACCTTTTGGAGTATAGGCGTATGAGCTTGAAATCTCTCTAAGTCTTTTTACTGCTTTTTTGACCACATCTAATGTATAGTCCAACTCCTCTTTGGTTGTATATCTACTCAATGAGAATCGAATAGCAGTATGAGCTAAATCTTCATCAGCACCAATCGCTTCCATAACAGAGTTGGCTTCTAAATCTTCAGAAGCACAAGCACTTCCTGTACTCGCACCGATTCCTGCACGGTTTAAATCCCACAACATAGATTCCCCCTCGATACCTCTAAACGAGATAAGAATAGTATTTGGGGTTCTTCTGTTTCTAGGAGTTACAACAAAAGTATCTTCTATCTTCAATAATTCATCTTCAAAATCATCTCTTAGTTCTCGTATCTCACTCATCTCAAAATCAAGAGCATCAACAGCTTGTTCCATCGCTTTACCCATACCTACAATTCCTGCTACATTTAGTGTACCAGAACGGAGACCACCCATTTGAGCTCCACCGTGGAAGAGAGGCATAATCTCACGACCATTTTTGATATACAACGCTCCTACACCTTTGGGTCCATGAAACTTATGTGCAGAGAACGTTAAATAGTCTACATTAAACTCTTGTACTGATATAGGAAGTTTTCCAACAGCTTGAACTGCATCAGTATGGAAAAGAACATTATGCTCTTTACATATCTCTCCAATCTCTTGAACAGGAAAGATAGCACCTGTTTCATTATTTGCCCACATTACAGAGACTAAAGCAGTCTTTGAAGTGATATTGTCTCTTACTGATTGTGCTTCTATTAACCCCTCTGCATTGATAGGTAAATAAGTTACTTTGCACCCCATAGACTCAATGAATTTAGCTGTTGCAATAATTGATGGATGTTCAACTTCACTTACAATTATATGGTTTTTCCTACCCGTTAATATATACTCAAAATATATAGATTTCAATATCCAGTTATTACTCTCTGTAGCACATGAAGTAATAACAACAGAATCTTTTCTATCTGCTTGAATACCTGCATAAATCTTCTCCATAGCTGTTTTGATATATGGGTGTGTCTCTCCTGCAAAAGCATGTAAAGAGTTAGGATTACCATACTTCTCTGTAAAAAATGGGTCCATCTCTGCTTTTACAGCAGGGTCAACCATAGTTGTCGCATTATTATCTAAATAAACTCTCATCTAATTCCTTTAAGTTT
>JALSOO010000107.1 GCA_026986355.1 Campylobacteraceae bacterium
ATAGATGGCAATCTTTCCACCTTTAACCATACCCAAGGGGATAATAATTTAAACTGGTGGCAACTAGAGCTTCCAAGTAGCACGAAGATTTATAAAATTATTATACATAATAGACCAAGTAACTTAGGTAGGCTTAATGGAGCAAAAGTATATGTAAGCGATATAAATTATACAGGCACTTTGCCAATAAATTCTATTGCAACTTTAAATAGTGATTTAAATCAAACTATAAACCTCTCAACTCCTGCTGTTGGTAAGTATATTTTAGTGAAGGCAAATGGCGATAACAATCTTCATATGACAGAAGTTGAAGTTTATGGAACTATTACTACAACCAAGCCATTTATAACTAACAGTGAACTTAATACTACCATAGGAAGATACAAAAATAAGGTTACACCTATATTTACAGTAAAAGCAGTTGATTATCAAGATGATGTTTTACAATACTCAATAGTGCAAAACGGTGTGCCTTTTAGGATAGACAATAGTGGCAATATTTATGTCAATGGTCTCTTGCCACAAAATAGCTATATCTTGGATGTAGAGGTAAGTGATGGTATTGAGAGTGCTACAAAGAGTATTCGTGTTGATATTACAGATAAAATGGCAGTAGATACTTACTATACATTAGATACCAAGCCTTCACTTAGTGGTTATTTGCCAAATAGCTATAAAGATGGTGATAGTTTAACAGTTCGTATAAATGGGCAAGATTACACCCCAACGATTGACAATAATGGCACTTGGAGCATACCTCAAGGCGATATATCTCCAATTTTGGATATTGGGGATTATAATATCTCTATTACTGTTAACAGTAATGCACCAATAGTATATGAAAATTACTTTTCAGTTTTAGGTAAGAATGCTTTAAATAGACAATTTTCTATGAGTCCAACAAATACAATTACAGATGTTCAAGTCTCTGTAACTTCTTCTACCTCTGCACCTCTTCCAAAAGGTAAAGTAGTTAAAGCCACAGACCAAAACCTAAGTAATGAGGGTGGGCAAACTATTCTTTATAATGACTCTTATAGAACTTTGCATTCGCTTATAGCAACCTATAGAGATAGCAGTAACCAAAAGCACTTTTTACGACTTGTGTTTGATAGCGATATAGAGCCATATAGTAGAAATGTTTTAAATTGGATAAATGAGAATAATGCTACTATTTTTCATACGGCAGGGCAGTATAATTTGCATATATCATTTGGAGGTGACGATTGTAATCAGGCTACCAATGATACTACCATCTATTGCACACCAACTACGAGGAATGATACTATCTATTCGGATACTGCAAATAAAAATTCTAATATATCAGAACAACAAGTATTTAGCAGAGTTACTGCAACATGGAATCACCTTTACAATAGAGTAGATGGTATTAAATCTATTGATGCATATATCCATAAAACAAGTTATAGAGATATGGATTATTCAGATACCTATCAAGGCTCTGACACTTATGCCACAGGTGCAACAAAAGATTCATTTTTCTACAAGAGATTTTTTGCTGCTCTATCTCCAAACAACTATACCGAGTTTAAAGCAATGCGTTATTTTTATAATGCAGAAGGTAGAGCAGGTCAGCCAAGCTATTTCTCTACAACAGGAGAGAGAAATATAGGAGCTTGGGCATCTTTATGGGAAGGAAGCTTATGGACTCAAGGAAAAAATGGAGATATTGTCTATGGTGCATATGAGTATATTCATCATGAGATGATGCACTCTAATGGTATGAGTCATGAGAGTGGATTAACCTATGGTTGGCCACATCAAGCAGCTGGAGCTTATATAAGATATCACTATATTGGAGGTCAAGCCCCAAGCGTCAAAGCACCAAAATATATCTTTGATACCAAAGTCTTAGATAAAAATAATATAGAGCTAACGCTTTACAGAACAAGCGATGCCACAAGTAATAATATAACTTTTGAAGTTTTTGCAGGAAATATGTGGAGGAGTGAGGATATCTCTTTTGAAAAATTATCAGAAAATAGCGTTAAGATAACTATTGGTGATAGTCTCTTTCCAAGATTTTTTATAAGAGTTTATGGGGAGGATAGTGATGAATTTATGAGTAAGTTTATCACGCCAAAAGAGATGGTAGCCCAGACTCAAAGCAAGGTGGGCAGTTTCAATAACAATAGCTATTATCTTTTTTCAAGAGCAGTATGGGAAGCTTATTCAAAATTTTCAAGCTATCAACTCTCACAATCAAAATCGGGTAAAATTTGTAAAATATTATCAAACAATCCTGATGCACATACGGCTTATGGTGTAGATGTTGATGTGATAGATAGTAATTTATCAAGAGCTAACTTAGATACCATTTTGCAAAGTAATGGTAGTAACAGATATTTTGCCAACAATGTTGTCTATGGAGATAATAGCAATGGTGGTTGGTGGAGAAGTTATATTTATGACTTTACCAATCACCCATATAATAAAGAGGCACATGATAACCATACAACAGAAGAAAATGGAAGAAGCCCTATCGATAATGCTATTTTACAAGATACGGATGTTTGTTTGATTTGTGTAAATCCTTTACAGTAATATTACTTCACTTTTAGAACTCTCCTCTTGCAGGAGGGTTCTTCTCAGCACCACAAAAGTTCTATGTATCAAAAACAGCACTACTATCATAGAAATATTATAAATCAAAAACACTTGATTAACATTTTGTAGAAGTTGATTGTATCATCTAACCTCTTCAAATCTCAAAATACAGATTTTTTAGCTTTTTGTATTTAAAAAAATACTAAAAGTTTAGAAATTGCACTTTAGATTTAAATTCGGGGTATTGAAAGAAGTAGAGATTTAACCACTGGGGTGTAAAGTGTGAGGGTGGACATAATATGGTAGAGAGTTGGTTAACTATAGCTGGTTCAACAGAGGTTGCCAATAATGTAATGTGTCTCTATCAACAGAAAAAATTTGGTAGAACTTATCGTATAGCAGATAGTATC
>JALSOO010000108.1 GCA_026986355.1 Campylobacteraceae bacterium
ATTGTTATTATCTACCGTTCCACTTCCGTTTGAACTATTATTATCTACCGTTCCAGTTCCATTTGAACTATTGTTATCGTTATTATTTCCAATTCCACTAGAAAAACCTAAATGATTTACAACCTCATCTATATCTTTAAATTTAATATCTTCATCTTTTTCATGAATTTTATCTTTTAACTCATCTAAAGTTAAATCTAAAACTTTAATCTCTTCATTAAATTTATCTTTTAATTCATTGGCTATTTCTATACCGTTAGTAGCATTATTATCACTATCTAATGATTGTAATAAAAGGGCTATTTTTACAACATTATCATTTTTAACCTCTGAACGATTAACATCTACTAAATCTTGTGGAAAAACTTTTCCATCACTTGACAATTTGGATATAGAACCCAATTTAATTTTTCCAATATGAAAACTCACAGGTAAAGAACTACAACTAAATGTTCCATTTTCATCTGTAGTATTAACAACATCTCCACACCTATAATCTACACCTTCCACATAATCTACACCTTCCACAGCTGAATCTATTAATTTTCCTATAATAGTTACATTATTATCTATAGGTGGTGTAGTTAGATTATCATCAACCGAAGTTGTTGAATTGTTGTCTATCAATTCATTCTTTTTAGTTCCACTACTGTTATTGCCTCCACAACCTAATAAAATTAGTACAAAAAATAGTGTTATTGTGTTTAACATGAATATTCTCATAAATAATTCTCCCAATTTAAATTAAATTAATAATATCTAAATATTTCTTATTTTTTATTAATAAATTATTATAAATATATAATAATTTTATCTCCCAAATAAAGCTAAAAAAAAGAACTCTTTGCTACACTCATAATAGTTTTAAATAAAAGGAATAACAGTTGAATCTTTTTAGAAAAATAAAAGAGGACTTCTTAAACGTCAAACGAAACGACCCTGCTCTACACAACACTTTTGAGCTTTTTTTCAATTATCCTGGTTTATGGGCGATGTTCTTTTATAGAATCTCTAATGTACTCTATAAATTAGGTTTACGATTTATACCAAGGTTTATCTCTGCTATTGGACAGTTCTTAACAACAGTTGATATTCACCCTGCTGCCACTATTGGTTGTCGTCTCTTTATTGACCATGCTGTAGGAGTAGTTATAGGAGAGACAGCTATTATTGGAGATGATGTTGTTATCTATCAACAAGTTACATTAGGTGGGGTAAGTACCTCCCATGGCAAACGCCACCCAACGATAGAAGATAATGTAATTATCGGAACAGGTGCTAAAGTTTTAGGAAATATTACCATTGGAAAAGGGGCTAAAGTAGGTGCAAACTCTGTTGTTGTCAAAGATGTACCACCTTTTGCTACTGCTATTGGTGTTCCTGCTCGTGTTATCAACTGTGAAAATAGAAATGCCAAACTACGTCACGATATGCTACCTGATGTAAACAGAGAGATTTTTCACTACCTTATAAAAAGAATTGCTGTTTTAGAAGAGACTATAAAAACAGGTAATATTGAGCTTATGGAGAAAGAAGATGATGAATTAAGTGAAATTTACTCAACATTTATCAAATCTATGTAAATCTTAAGCTTGACTCATTAACTCTTGTAACTCTTGTTGAATCTGATTCAGATTTTTACGCTCTCTTGCTAACTTTTCTAATCTAGCTCTCTCTTTTTTCTGTGAAATATAGAGAGATATGATATATCCTATATAAGAGAAAATAGAACTAAGTAGAGAGACTAAACTTATAAATGTATAATCAAATTGATGATTCAACCCCATACGTGAAAGAAATCCTACTGTTTCTATTGGAAAGAAAAAAAATAGAACTCCAATAGTAATAGAGCCTATAAATATAAGTAAAAAGAGTGTTTTATTAGTCATTATTTATCCATAATATATATTATTTTTTGGGAATATATTATAACAGATAGAAATTAAAATCTACAAACCTTTAAGGAGTATTTCATAAATTTTACTGATACTATCATCATCTAAATGAATTGTACTTGCTGTATCAAAAAGTCTAAATATGTCTCGTTTATTTAGCGTTGAGCTATTTATACATTGTGGGTGTGCAGGAATAAAGGCTCTCATTAATCCAATCTCTTCTCGTAATTGAGTTTGACAAATATAGCAAAAATTAGTGGAATGAAGTCGTTTTTCATATTTTAAAATCTCTATATAAGCTTCAATAGCTAAACGTTTAGGATTTTGCTTGTCCCATTTTTGAGCTATATCTAAGAGTATATTAAAATAGAATGGGTCTAAATCTAAAGAATCTTTAAGATGAGGTTCAAAAAGTGCAATAAATTTTTGCCAAATAAGACAATGTTTTTCCCAAAATAACCAAGGAAATTGCACTTGTGAAAGTGAACGCATATTGGGCAAAAAACCCTTTTTACTCTCATCTATATTGAAATCTATTAAATTACCCAACCGTAATATGGAGTGTCTTGTCCCAAAGAATCTCCAGTACTTTTTGACGCTATCACTGCTAAGAACGGTAACAATAACATCTTCATTTTTAGCCTTTCTTATATTAATCACAAAACCACGCATTAGTAGAACCCACTCTTAAACTTCTTTTTGATATTATCAACCCAAATTTGGGGAAAAATGTTTTTTAGAAACCCTATCAGATATTAATTAAAGGTTGGCTTATGCAAAAACTCTTTACATCGTTTAAAGATAACTGTGGTTTTGGACTATTGGCATCAATTGACAATACTCCTTCACACCAAAACTTAGAGGATGCAATAACCTCTCTTTCTCGTATGATGCACCGTGGTGCTATCGGTGCAGATGGTAAAACAGGAGATGGGGCAGGACTCTTGTTATCGTTACCAAAATCGTTTTTTGATAAAGAGGCACAAAAAGATGGTATTGATTTACCAGAGCGTTATGCTGTCGCAATGGTTTTCTCAAACAATGAGAGTGATTTTGATGTCATTCGTCAAGTGTGTGAAAACAACGATTTAGATGTGCGTTATATTCGTACTGTTCCAATTAATACTGATGCCTTGGGTGTTCAAGCGTTAGAGTCTTTGCCAACTATTAAACAGGTATTTGTATCGGCAAAGTCAGCAGTAGCTACACAACGATTTGATGCGTTGGTATATCTATCACGTAAAGAGATAGAGGCTAAATTAGCAGAAGATAAAACATTCTATATTCCATCATTTTCAACATCTGTTGTCTCTTATAAAGGTCTTGTTATGCCTACACATATCAAAGAGTTTTACAAAGATTTAGCAGATGAGAATTTTAAGATTTCATTTTGTCTCTTTCATCAACGATTCTCTACCAATACACTTCCACAGTGGAAATTGGCTCAACCCTTTAGAATGATTGCACACAATGGAGAGATTAACTCAGTTACTGCAAATAGATTTAATGTAAAAGCCAAAATGGCTTCTGTCAAATCAGAGGTATTTAGTGATGATGAGATGAAGCGACTTATTGATGTCATTCAAGATGATATGAGTGATTCTGCTTCACTAGATAACTTTATGGAGTTTTTACGTATTAATGGTGTAGATTTCTTCAAAGCTGCACGGTCATTAATCCCTGCACCTTGGCATAATGCCCCACATATGGACTCTGATTTGAGAGCATTCTATGAGTATGCTTCTACCTGTTTTGACCCATGGGACGGTCCTGCTGCTGTCTCTATGACTGATGGACGTTTTATAGGTTGTGTTATTGATAGAAATGGATTAAGACCATCTAAATATATTAAAACTAGAGATAATAGACTACTTATAGCATCTGAATATGGTGTTTTAAGTATACCTGAAGAGGAGATTGTAGAGCGTGGACGACTTCAATCTGGAGAGATGATTGGGATTGACCTAAAATATGGGAAGGTTTTAAAAACAGATGAGATTGATAACTATATCAAGGGGATAAACCCATACTCTAAATGGCTAGGAGATAATATGTCCTATCTTCAAGAGTTTGTTCCTGATACTCTTGTCAAAAAAGAGCCTCTTAAAAAAGAGGATATGGAGTCAAAACAGCGTTACTTCAACTATACATTGGAGCTTATGAGAGAAGTTATTAAACCAATGGTAGCAGAAGGCAAAGAGACCACAGGTGCAATGGGAGATGACACTCCTCTAGCTGCATTTTCTAGTGAACAGAGAAACTTTACAGATTTCTTCAAACAGAAATTTGCACAAGTTACAAACCCTCCTATTGACCCAATTCGTGAAAAGAGTGTTATGAGTCTAAATGTTGGTTTTGGAGAGGTTCAAAATATCTTAAATGATGATGCTAAACATGCTAAAAGACTCAAAACTGTACTTCCGATTATGTCAAAAGAGAAATTTAGACTACTTCATGAGTTTGGAGATATAAACAATAAAGTTTATGACCCTGCTTATAAACTTGCTACATATAGTACAACTTATACCAATGATTTAAAAAGTAGCCTATTTAGTTTAATTGAGAAGATTATCCAAGATGTACGCGATAATGGTATAAGAACTATAATTTTAGATGATAGAGGATTAAACTCTGAAAATAAAGTTATTCCTATGTTAATGGTTATTGGTCGTCTAAATCAAGAGCTATTGCGAAATAATCTACGCCATTTAACGAGTGTTGTTCCTGCTACAGGAGAGGTATTTGACCCTCACTCTGCTGCTTGTATGATTGGCTATGGAGCTACAGCTATCTTCCCTTATCTCCTTTATTATACAGTAGAGGAATTAGAGGCTGAAAATAGTGCTGATATGAAATTGATACTCAAACGTTTTAGAAGAGGAATGGGTTCAGGTCTCTTAAAAATTATGTCTAAGATGGGTATTGCTACTATCTCATCATATAGAAACTCAAAACTATTTGATATTATTGGATTGAGTAGAGAGATTGTAGATGACTGTTTTGAGGGAACTACTGCACTATTAACAGGTCTTGATTATAGTGATATTGATGCACGTCTAAATACAAATCATCAACGTGCATATACAGATGCCTTTGAGGGTAAAAAGAATGTTCTCTATAAAGGTGGGTTCTATAAATATAAAAGAGGCGAAGAGTTCCATGACTTCTCTAGACCAACTATCTCTGCAATGCAAAAAGCTTCACAAACAGGCTCTAAAGATGATTATAAAAAAGTTCAAGAGTTAGTTAACAAAAGAGACAAGAAGTTTATTCGTGACTTTTATGAGTTAAATAGCGATAGAGAACCTATATCTATTGATGAGGTTGAGCCAATCTCTAAAATATTTAAACGTTTCTCAACAGCTGCTATGTCTATGGGTTCTATCTCTCAAGAGGCACATGAGACATTAGCTACAGCTATGAATCGAATCGGTGCAAAATCAAACTCAGGAGAGGGTGGAGAACACCCATCTCGTTATGGAACAGAGAAAAACTCCTCTATCAAACAGATTGCATCTGGTAGATTTGGGGTTACTCCAGAGTATTTACGCTCTGCAACAGAGTTACAGATAAAAGTAGCACAAGGTGCGAAACCAGGAGAGGGTGGACAGCTTCCAGGCTCTAAAGTCTCTCCATTGATTGCAGAGCTTAGATTTACTAAACCAGGTGTAACTCTAATCTCACCACCACCTCATCATGATATATACTCTATTGAGGATTTAGCTCAACTTATCTTTGATATGAAGCAGATTAATCCAAAAGCTAGAGTCGCCGTCAAATTGGTATCGACAGCAGGTGTAGGAACAATCGCAGCAGGTGTAGCAAAAGCTTATGCAGATAAGATTATCATCTCTGGTGCAGATGGTGGTACAGGAGCTGCACCAATAGGTTCAATCAGATTTGCAGGTAACCCTTGGGAGCTTGGGCTTATAGAAGCACATAACGCACTAAAAGCAAACAATCTCAGAGGTCAAGTAACACTTGAGACTGATGGTGGGCTAAAGAGTGGACTTGATATTGTAAAAGCAGCGATACTAGGAGCAGAAGAGTATGCTTTTGGTACAGGTGCATTAGTGCTTGTGGGTTGTATTATGCTTCGTATTTGTCATTTAAATACATGTGGTGTAGGTGTTGCAACCCAAGACAAACATCTAAGAGAGAGATTTACAGGTAATGTAGAGAAAGTTATAAACTACTTTACACTTGTAGCCCAAGAGGTAAGAGAGATTTTGGCAGAGCTTGGTTATCGCTCACTTGAAGAGATTATTGGTAAAAATGATTTACTCAAAGTAATTGATGATGAGTTTGCTAAGAAATTTAATTTTGAAGAGCTTCTTTATAAATTAGAGGGAGAGAATAGTTGTCAAGTATCCTCTAATGAGCCATATGACCAAAACGAGTATGAGCAAGAGATTTTAGCAGAGTTGATGCCAACTATCAAAGACCCATCAACACCTATTGTACTTAATAAAGAGATTTCAAACTTAAATAGAAGTTTTGCTACACGAATATCAGGCGAGATTGCAGAGCTTTATGGAAATGCAGGTCTTCCTGATGGAACAATTACTCTAAACATGAAAGGTACAGCAGGACAATCACTAGGTGCATTTATGTCTAAAGGTATTGATATTAATATCGAAGGTGCAGGAAATGACTATATCGGTAAAGGTATGAATGGTGGTAATATTGTAATCTCTGCTGATAAAGCTGGTAAAGATTTCTCTCTAGGTGGAAATACATGTCTATATGGAGCAACAGGTGGAAGACTCTATGTACATGGTCAAGTAGGAGAGCGTTTTGCTGTTCGTAACTCTGGTGCGATTGCAGTAGTAGAGGGAACAGGAGACCACCCTTGTGAATACATGACCAGTGGAACAGTAGTTATATTAGGTAAAACAGGTGTAAACTTTGGTGCAGGTATGACAGGTGGACGAGCATTTGTTTATGATTGTGAGGGTGGTTTTTATGAAAAAATTAATCCAGAGTTGGTTGAACCATTACGAATTGATACCGATGAGTGGGATACAGAGATGTTTGAATTAAAAGCATTAATAAAAGATTACTATAAAAAAACAGGAAGCAGACAAGCCAAGTATATCTTGGACTCATGGCGTTCAGAGATTTCTAAATTTTGGATGGTTGCACCAAGAGGGATTAAACCGACTATTTTAGCCGATAAAAAAGGGGAGTAGTTATCCTCTTTTTTTGATTTATCTCTTAAAAGAGATGAGTAATTTTGATAAACTTAGTCACTATTGATTCCGATTATGGTATTATTCTCGTATTAAAATAATCGGAGAGTATAAAATGAACTTTGCCAATCTTTTCTCTAGTATGTTAAGTAATAGCGAGACTAAAAAGGATGAACGAAGCAGTTGGATTAAGTGTCCTAAATGTTTGGCACTTATGTATTATAAAGAGGTGGAAGCAAAACAGAATGTTTGTCCAAAATGCAACCACCATTTTAGAATTAATGCCAAAAAACGTGAAGAGATTCTATGTGATGAAGGCTCTTTTGTTGAACATGATGCCTCTTTAGCTCCTATTGACCCTCTCAAATTTATCGATAAAAAATCATATAAAAAACGTTTAGATGAGGCAAAAGCCAAGACAGGAAAAACCTCTTCTGTTGTCTCTGGTTCATGTACTATAAATGGTATTGAAACTGAATTAGTTATCTTTGATTTCTCATTTATGGGTGGAAGTTTAGGTTCAGTTGAAGGAGAGAAGATTGTTCGCTCTATCAATCGTGCTATCGAGAAGAAGTGTGGATTTATTATCATCTCTGCATCAGGTGGTGCTAGAATGCAAGAGAGTACCTTTTCACTACTTCAAATGAGTAAAACATCAGCAGCATTAAATCATCTACATCTCAAAGGTCTACCATTTATCTCTCTACTAACTGACCCTACTATGGGTGGTGTCTCTGCCTCTTTTGCAATGCTTGGAGACATTATTATAGCCGAACCAGGTGCATTGATTGGTTTTGCAGGACAGAGAGTTATCAAACAGACTGTAGGTGTTGATTTACCAGAAGGTTTCCAACGTTCAGAGTTTCTACTAGAACATGGTCTTATTGATATGATTGTGGATAGAAATGATATAAAAGATACTGTTCATGGTATATTAAAACTATTTTTAGAAGATAATCCAAATATTCAAAAAAATGATTAGAGATGATTTATGCTCTCTTAGATAAAGAGGTTCTCGTAAAACGAGGTCTCTCATTGATAGAACTCTCCCAAAAAATCCAATCATTAAATATTCCCATTGCTCAATACAGAAATAAGATAGACTCTCTTAATGAAAAACGTCAAGATTTGATAGAGATAAGAGCTATCTATAGTGGTATATTAATTGTAAATGATACAATTGAGCTTATAAATTATGCTGATGGACTACATATAGGTCAAGAGGATATTAGGCTCTATTCTAATGATTTAAACAAAGCTATCACTATAATTCGTAAAAAAATAGGTTCTAAGCTCTTAGGACTCTCTACGCATAATAGAGAAGAGATTTTAGAGGCAAATCAATTAGATTTAGACTATATAGGTTTAGGTGCTTATAGAGGTACTCAAACTAAGGCAGAAGCCAAGATATTAGGTTTAGAGGCATTAGAACTGGCAAAAGAGTCCAAACACCCTGTTGGATTAATTGGTGGAGTTAGATTAAGTGACTCATTTCCTACTCAAATAAGATATAGAGTCATAGGAAGTGACCTCTATGAAAATTAACATTTATATAATTGATAAAAAATCAAAAGATAGACTATACTCTCCATTAATTGAACATTATAAAAAAATAGCCAAACCTTTTGCCAAAGTAGAGGTTTTTGAACTCTTTAGCAAAGAGATTACAAAAGCACATGATATTTCCACAGAGGCTTCACAAAAAGCTTATACCCTTGCATTAGAAAAACATCTATCTGGTGCTTACACTATTGCCTTAGACCCTGCTAGTAAAGAGCTAGATAGCTTTGAATTTTCAAACTTGTTTAAGGATAGAGGGGTTGTAAACTTCTTTATTGGTGGAGCTTACGGGCTTGAGAGCCGTTTTTTGAGACAATGTAACCAAGCTATCTCTTTGGGTAAAATTACACTGTCACATAAGTTGGCAAAAGTAGTACTAATGGAGCAGATATTTAGAGGATTAACAATTCTAAATAACCACCCATACCATAAATAACTAGGAGAATATAAAAAATGTTAACTACGACAGAAATAAATAGTTTTAAAGAGGCACTAGAAAAGAGAAAAGCACATATAGAGCAGAATCTTGGTAAAGTAACCATTGATATAAATGGGCTAAGAAGAAATGAGCTAAAAGATGAGGGAGACCACGCTGCAATGTCACTAGAGGTTGCAGTAGAGAATGCTATTTCAGAGCAACAATCAAAAGAATTAGCAGATATTGAACTAGCTTTGGATAAAATAAAAGAGAATCTCTACGGTATATGTGAGATGTGTGAAGAGGAGATTAATATAGAGCGTCTAAAGGTTAAAAACTTTGCACGTTACTGTATTACTTGTAGAGAGGTTGTTGAAAAAGAACAAAACTAAAGGATTATTTATGCGTTTAGGTTTATATATTATAGCTTCTATAATATTAATGGTTATTGTTGGTGTTTTTGTCTATATGATTAACCCTGGAAACTTCTCTTATAATGAGTTAGGGTTTCCCTTAGAGTTCCCAATAGCTGTATGGGTTGTATTGCCAATGTCTGTTTTGATGTTGGCTTCACTTCTACATATGATGTTTTATGGAACAAAAAACTTCTTTAAATTTAAGAAGTGGGAGAAAGATATAGAGACCTTAAATGATTCTATCTATTGGTCGCTTATACATGAACCACAAACGCATAAATTTACTCTACCACAACTAAAACAGACAGCTTCACTTCTCTCTGTTTCTACTATTAAAGTAGAGGGTAAAGTTCAACAAGCTTCTACAAAAATCAAAGAGGCATTAGAGATTGTATCGGCGATAGATAGAGGAGAGTATGTCGATTTAAAAGCAAAAAAACTTTCTCGTGTACTCTCTGTTGAAAACCCTTTGTATAAAAAAAATATTCTAAATAGATTAGAAGAAGATAAAGCTTTTGCAGAAGAGGTTATTCAAAATAGACTCTCTTATAATGATACTATATTTAAAATTGCTATTAATAAATTTGCATCAAATACAACTTTTACTCAAGCACAAAAATATATAAATCTATTTGATAAAGAGAGTCTACTTATATTATTAGAACGTGTAACAGATGAAGATGATTTAGGATTAACTAAAGATATTTTAGATAAATTTATTATTGAGTTGGAATCAGAGTTGGATTGTGCAGATTATCTAAAGATGTCAACACTAATGATGAGACAACTCTCTCCTGTTGATAATCTAGCACTCTGGAGAGAGTATCAATCAAAATACTCTAATGCAGAGATTGCCTATCTCTATCTACTTTTTGAATATGAGATGATAGATAAAGCAGGAGAGTATCTTAAAGAGCATGGAGAAGATGATTTTAAACGGTTTAGAGCATTATATGATTTGAAAAAAGAGCATAAAAAATATAAAATTACCGATTTAATGGATATTCGTCATATCTGTGATGCTTGATTTCTCTAAACCACTCTTTGCCCTTGCCCCTTTGGCAGGGTTTACCGATTTACCCTTTCGTTCTGTTGTCAAAAAATTTGGAGTTGATTTAACTGTTTCAGAGATGATTAGCTCCAATGCGTTAGCCTTTAAAAGTAAAAAGACCTTTAAAATGCTAGAGAAAAATCCTCTTGAAAATCCCTATAGCATACAGATTGCAGGTTCTGATTTGGATATTATCCGTCAAGCTGTTGAGCTACTCAATGAACGAGACGGGATAGATATTATTGATTTAAACTGTGGTTGTCCTGCTCCAAAAGTGGTTAATAACTTACAAGGTTCTTCTCTATTGACCGATTTACCTCAAATGGCAAAAACCATTCAAACCATAAAAAAATACTCAAACAAAAAATATACTTCAGTCAAAATGCGTTTGGGCTTTAATGATAAAAATCATGTTGAGATAGCAAAATTATGTGAGGATAGTGGTGCAGACTATATAGCTGTACATGGACGAACTAAAGCAGGTAAATATAAAGCCGAGGTTGATTATGATGCAATCAAAGATATTGTAGATGCTGTAAATATCCCTGTATTAGCAAATGGAGATATTACAACACCTCAAAAAGCAAAATGGGTTTTAGAACATACAGGTTCAGCAGGTGTAATGGTTGGGCGTGGAGCTGTGGGTAGACCTTGGATTTTTAGACTAATGAAAAACTATATCAATGGTACAGGAGATTCCAAGCCAACTTCAAAACTCATTCAAGAGGTTGTTTTAGAACATTTTGACCAGATGGTAAACCATTATGGAGAACATGGAGCGATTATATTTAGAAAACATCTACACACCTACTCAAAGGCAGGTTATCAAGGTGCATCAAAATTTAGAGATTTAGTCAATAGAATAGAAGATGTTTTAGAGATGAGAGAAGTAACAAAAGAGTTCTTCTCTCAAGAGATTATCTCCTAATGAGATAGTTGCATATGTGCTGTGGAGTGATGCTTAGGTTTATCTCCATAATCTCTATCTTTAATTTGATGAGAAGAGAAAGATGATGATGAACTTCTAGTGTGCATTCGTGCATTACCTCTTCTATATTCATCTCTATGGCTATGATTTGAATAGTTTTCGTTTCTATAATTATTCCCTCTAGTCGTACTCATTCGTGCAGTATCTCGATAGTAATGATGGG
>JALSOO010000109.1 GCA_026986355.1 Campylobacteraceae bacterium
TCCAAAAACAACTAAACCCCTTAAGCAAAATTATGCTACAATAAAATATATTGTAAGACATAATAATTTTATAGATTGTATTATATACATAATACAATTTTATATATCCTTTCGTACAATTCAAGTAGGAGCTAAGAATGATTGAACTTTCAGATAAAAATAAGTTGGATAGTAGATTAGAAAACCTGTCCTCAAACTTTCCATTAATTATAAATCTATCTAATCAAAAAGGTGGTGTGGGTAAAAGTACATTAGCATATAATATAGCTGATGGATTTCGTACTTTAGGATTTAAAGTACAACTATTAGACATGGATATACAAAATAGCTGTACAAGCTTAAATACTCTTAGAGAGAATCCTTTTATTAATATAGAAACCATAGATACAAAAACAACTCTTATTGAGATTATGAATAGCTCAATAGAAGATAGTTCAGAGGTTTTAATTATTGATTCTGATAGATGTAGTTCCACTCTTTCAAACTTAGCCATTATTGGCTCTGATATAAATCTCACACCTATAAATGATAGAGTTACAGAGCTTTTGAGTGTAGTAGATAGATATAATCAACTACTAGATGAGATAGAAATGAGTACAACAAAAGATATATCTAGTTATGTTATTTTAAATAGAGTACACCTTTTTGCTAAACATTTTGAACATATAGAAGAGATGATAATGGACTCTTCTAAAATGAAGATACTTAGAACTATTATAAGAGATAGGTCTATATATAATGAGTCTCTAATTGATGGTAGAACTGTCTTTGAAGCATCTGAACTAAATGGACATAGAGATGCTGTGAGTGAGATATTATCTCTATGTTATGAATTAATAGATATACATATAAAAAAGAGAGGATAAAAAATGTCAAAAGATAAAAGAAAACTAACATTAGCTGATATACAAAAAGCTAAAAAACCTAAAGAGACTACTCTACCTAAAAAAGTGAAATTAAAAGATTTAGAAAAGTTCTCAAAAACGGTACGGTTTCCAATTGTATGGAGAGAGGAGATAGAGAGTCATATAGACTATCCTATTGATTTGAGTAGTTTTATTGTAGAGGCGATTAAAGAGAAGATGGAACGCGAAAACATGAAGACATTTATAGGGTAATAAGTGATGAAAAATAAACAATCTAAGAAAACAGCATCTACTACAATAAGGCTTCCTAAAGAGTGGAAAGAGTTAATTAAAAAGTATCAAGATAATAATGATGGTATATCTCGTAGCTCAGGAACAATGAGTGCTTATATTATTCAAGCTATTAAAGAGAAGATGATAAGAGACAATCTTATTTAACTATAAAAAAGAGAGTAGAAAATGAATATTAAACGAATACATATTGGTGGAAACCGTGAAGAGATTAATAGAGAGACAGGAGAGCATACACCTAACTTTATTGATAGTGTAAAACGTAGTGATTTGATTATCACACCAGAGAGATTGCTAGAAAAACTATTTAAGGGCAACAATCAAGATTATACCCATTGGCTAATGAAACACAACCTACATCCATCACAGATTAATTACAATAAAGTAAATCAGAAACAAGAGCTTATAAGGATATTAAAAGAGTATATGATAAGACTCTTAGAGGAGGCAAAGAGTGACTCTATGTTCTCTAATATACTTGGAAATCTGATTATTACAAAGTGGATAGATAGTTTTGATACATTAGAGAATCATATATATGATTTGAGTAATTTTGACAAGATAGAGTTTATCAAGATTTCAGAGGAGTTCAAAAAAAGGTTTGATACCTACTCCCCTTTTGCTTTTTTGACTATTGATGATATAAATCAACAGCTCAAAGTAGTAGAGTCTCATAAAGTTTTACTACTGCTAGAAAAAAGTCTACCAATGGGAAATAAACGTGGTACACCTGCTGGACAAGAGCCAGAGAAGTTATATCAAAACTTCTTTACTACTATTGGGTATAAAGGCAAAGGAGAGTTGACAGAGGGGTTGAATTATCATCGAACAAATTTTAAAAACTTTAATTTTAATATCAATATAGAGACAAGAGTATTAATTGATATTATATATAAGCGTTTGGAGTATAGTAGAGAAGAGATTCAGATAGCTTTTTTATTTGGAGCATATGGTAAAAAACTCTATTTTGAGAGTGATATCAAAGGCACAGATAGAACCCAAGAGGAGTTGGAAGCAATTGCGATTACAGAGGGTGCAAGAGCTGTAATAGAAAAAGAGTTACACAAAGAGAGACAAGGTTCAATATCTGTAGATAAGACAACAATTGAGGTTAAAAATAGAATCACTCCACCTAAAGTTACAAAAGAGAATATAGAGCTAAAAGAGGAAAAAGAACAATCCACTAACAATAGTCTCTCTAATAGAGTAGAAGCGTTTGAAAAAGAGATGTTTATCAGACAACAGGGTTATGCAGAGTTAGCAAAAGTCAAAATAGATGAAGCTATAAATAATAGAACTAAATACATACAAGAGTTTCATACTTTCCTAAAAAAAGGAATGAGTGTAACTGATGCCTTAAATAAATTTTCTCAACGCTATGCAAACAATCCATATATCAAAGGGATAATTGAAACCTCTATTACAGGAGAACTTCAACTACAATATTTAAAAGATAAAGGGATTGAGGAGTTAAATCATACTATAAATAGATTGGAGAACCAAAAAGAGAGCCTCTATCAAGAGCTTGATAACAAAGAGACCCAGATTGCTTCACTTAATCAAAATATAGACTCTATAATGGTACAACATACCAAACAGTTACAAGAGATAGAGGTCAATATATCTAAATTGGTAGAAGAGAGAGCATCACTTATTTATAAAAATAACAAACAGTTAGAGCTGATTGGAGAGCTAGAGCAACTTATAGCTCAATATGAGCATACACTAAGAGAGAAAGAGAGTCAAATCAAAGAGATGAGAAGCTCTATTGAGTCCGTTGAGAGGAGT
>JALSOO010000110.1 GCA_026986355.1 Campylobacteraceae bacterium
TTTTGGAACTCTCCAGCTCTATTTGCTAGACTCTTCAATCCGATATTGGATAGAACTCCTTTTAGTGCATGGAAATCTTCAACAAGGATTTTTATCTCTTTATTTTTGATATTTTCTTGAATTATATTATAGTAGTTATCAATACTACTAATTGCTTTGTTGAAGAGTTTCATAGATATTGCTTCGTTAAAATTCTGTTGGAGATGATTTATTGCTATCTCTTTAAGCTCTTTTACATCTATATCTTGATTTGGGTCTATCTCTTTTGGTTTCTCTTTTTTGGTCTCTTTTGTACTATCATTATCCATTATAAACTCATGCTTTATTAGCTTGATAAGTTTATTTTCAATATCATCTCTATCTAATGGCTTTTCGATAAAATCATTCATACCCGATTTTTGAGCAGACTCTTTATCCTCTTGATAGACATTAGCACTCATACAGATAATTGGAGTCTCTTGGTCAAACTCTCTAATCTTTTTAGTAGCCTCTAAACCATTCATTACAGGCATTCTCATATCCATGAGTACTGCATCATATCTTTTGTTTTTAACCTTTTCTACAGCAATAAGCCCATTTTCTGCTGTATCACACTCAATAGAGAAGAAGTTGTTTAACATCTCAACCTCATACTCTCTATTTAATTCAACATCTTCAACAATCAAAATCTCTAATTGAGAATAATCCAACTCATTGCTATTATCAAATAACTCTTTGTTAAATAGCTCTTCTGTATATTTTATAAATCTTTGATAAGAGATAGGTTTATTGACCACACCATCAAATATAGATAGCTCTTTATCACTCTCTTCTGCTATTAGTGCTATTATTCTAATATCTGGGTTAATCGTTTTTAATGTTCCTGCAATATTTATAGTATGATTTTTGAACATCTCCATATCAAAAACAGCAATATCATAGAACTTACCACTAGCTACCATCTGAATCAAGGCAGAGGTGGTATCCCCATGGCTTAAATCATGATTGATAAAATTAACATTTAGATTCATAAACTCTTTTGAGAGTTTATCTATAAATTCACTTTTTGGAGAAAACATCATGATATTAGTGTTTTTAAGTGTTTTTCCTAGCTCTTTTTTGACCGTTTTATCAACAATCAGTGATACTTGAAAACTACTTCCTATTCCATCTTGAGAGTTTACGGTAATCTCTCCCTCCATCATATGTGCAATCTGTTGAGAGATATAGAGACCTAGTCCTGTACCTTGTGTCTTATCAGTTGATTGGAAAGGGTCAAATAGTGTATCTTTTACCTCTGCTGGAATACCATCTCCTGTATCATCAACATTCATTACTATTTTTATACGCTCATTAGGTAACTCCTCTAAGTGATGAAGATAGAATCTAATCGAACCTCTTTTTGTAAACTTGGCAGCATTGGATAGGAGATTTATAAATATCTGTTTGATTCTTTTGTCATCAGCCCTTACTTTATATTCAAACATTGGAATATCGACAATAAAATCTACATTCTCTTTTATCCTAGAGTGAATAAGTGTCGCACAATCATTTAAAATATCGTCCATATCAATCTCTTTTGGAGAGAGTTCTATTTTATTATCACTAATCTTTGCGACATCTAATAAATCACTGACCAAGGATAGCAGATGGTTTGAACTCTGAATCATACTATCTAAATATCGTTTCTGTTTATTATTGAGTGCTGTATCATCGAGAAGCTCTCCATAGCCCAATATTGCTGTGAGTGGTGTTCTTAGTTCATGACTCACAGAAGCTATAAACCGTTTCTCATTGCTTAGAGACTCTTCTAGCTCATCATTAACTTCAGATAATAGGTGAGAAACAGTCAATCTGTCATCATTTGCTTTTCTATACTTTTTTTGTAGTTTTGTGAACTCATTTTGAAGATGTTCAACCCTTTTTATAGTTATCTCTTTTTCTTTGAAATCAGGGATATCACTTATTGATTTCATTATATTTTCTATTAACATCTTTACTCCTTTTCTCTTAATAGTGCTGTTACAAATGTCTCATTTTGAAAGGCATATCCATTAGGAAATGCACCAATCTCTCCATAAGCATAAAATCCAATAAGAGGTACATTTATATTTTTATAGGTAGCTTCTATCTCTTTTATGGCTAAATCTCCAAGTACCTGTTTTCGTGAACAGCATGGAAAGACCAAAGCAATCTCTGGCTCAAAATCTATTTGATTCTTCATCAAATCAGAGATACTATCTTCAACATAATGTATAATCTCTCTCCCTTTTGCAGATGCTAATCTAACTTTTGATTTCTCCTCTACATGTCCAGCAAATATAAGTGACCCATCATCTTCATTTATCTCTAATACGGCTCTATAACAGACAAGACCACTTCTCATTGTTACCTCTAACGGGTACTCTATACCTACTTGAGGCATATCATCATTGGTTATATTTAGATATTTTTTATAGAAGTTAATAGCTGGTTTTCCATCAATCTCATAGACGATATTTTTATATGCTTTTGATATGATTCTCTCGCGTCCTATCCCTTCCCAACCAAAAGCTCTAGCTCCTGCTATCTCTATTTTGTCAAGATCAAGTGCTAATGTTACTACTCCATGGTTAGAGAAGTTCTCTTTTGAGAAGACAAAAGTATCTTTTAAAATCAAATCATCTCCTGCTGAACCACCAAAAGCATACTCAATTCCATTCTCTGTTAGACCTTGGGTATAGGCATCATTATCAAAGTTTAATCCCGAAGTTATAGTAATAAGTGCTACATTAGAGAACTCTTTTTTTGCCCAAACGGTTACCTCTTTGCCTACATTATAATAATCTTCTCCTTCTACTTGAAATAGTCTTAATGCTAATGCTGATGAGTCTATATCTAATAACATACATACTATACTCTCCTCTTTCTCTCTTGCACCATACTCTTCATTGGCAAAAATCTCTCCTACCGTTGTAGCTCCTACTACTAGAAATGGGTATCTATTAAGCTCTACTACTAATTTTCTAATATTATATTTGGGGGAAACATATATAAATGCCACCGTTGGCTCTATCTTTTGCTCTATAGCTCTATCTATTTTATTGGTTAAATCTTGAATAGAGTATGAGTGTATAATTACATTTTTCATCTTTTTGTGGTACTCCTTTTTTGTTTTTTTTTAATTGATTTTTCTCGTAAGTTACTAAAATAGTCAAAGTTTTTTAGAAATATTGTTGTAACTTTAGGATGAAAATAGCTACCACTATTCTTTTCTAAAAATCTATATATTTCATCTCTGTTTGTACATAAAGTATCTTGGTAAGGCTCATTTGAAGATAGTATCTCAAATGCTTCAACAATAGATACTATATAAGCAAGGATATGAATCTCTCTATTTTGTAGTTCTTGAGGAGAACCTGTTCCATCAAAATGCTCTCTATGTTGAACCATAATCCTTTTAGATAGACGGATAAAATTGGTCTCGATAAAACTATTTAGAAGTTTATACCCTGCTATAATAGACTCTTTATAACTCTCTTGGTTTTCCTCTTTTATATTTATCAAATATCTACCAATATTCATAATTAAAGTAGAGTGATATAGATTTTCTGAAATTTCAATATCATGACCGACCATAATGCTAAATGCTTTGGATAGAAGTGCAATTCTCTGATATTTATCTAAAACATTATCTTTTTGATATAGCATGGTTGCCATCTTCAAGAGGGATTCTCTCTGGCTACCCTCTATCTCTGCAATGGTAAACATCTCTTTTTCAGATTCTAAGGAGTGGTTTATATCCTCTTTTATTTGACCACTATTATGATACTTTTGTCTATATTTTCTACTCTCTATATGTTTATATATACGACTCTCTAACTCTTTTAAATCAAATGGTTTAGGAAGGAAGTCATTCGCTCCCATCTGTAGAAGTTTTTTTTTCTCCTCTTCGTCTGTTGTGATAATAACTATCTCTATATCTTTATAATTAGGAATATCTTTTATCTTTTCTAGTGTCTCATATCCGTCCATTTTAGGCATATGTAAATCAAGCAGAAGTATATCTATACTGTTTTTCTCTAAAATATTTAAAGCTTCTATACCATTACCTGCTTCAAAGCAGTGTATAGTAGGTATTTTAGATATAAGTGTTATTATTAATTGTCTATTAAACTCATCATCATCTGTAATAAGTAAATTTATATTACCTAGCTCTTTCCATTCCATCTAAGTCCTTATCGTTCTTTACAGTTTATTCCATTGTACTATAAGATTATTTTAAATTTGTTAAATTAGTAAATAGTATTAAGATTATATTTAGTATTTACAATAGGAGTATAAAAAAAATACTATAAAATATTATATTCTATTTCAACATGATAGAATATAATTATTATATATACTACGCTATAATCCGATTATGAAACATAAAATAGATTTAGAGGCTTCATGGTTAGCTCTCCTTGAAGATGAATTTGATAAAGCATATATGCAGGAGCTAAAAAATTTTCTAGTAACTCAAAGGGAGTTGGGTAAAAAGATTTTACCAAAAGCCTCTCTATGGTTCAATGCCTTAAACTCTACACCAGTAGATAGCGTCAAAGTCGTTATATTGGGTCAAGACCCATATCCTACCATCGGTCATGCACATGGACTCTGCTTTTCAGCTATGCCATATGTTAAGCCTCTGCCAAAATCATTGATAAATATCTATAAAGAGTTACAAGATGATTTGGGTATAGATAATTTTCATACACCTTATCTTCAGCCATGGGCAGAGCAGGGGGTGTTACTTCTAAATGCTGTATTGACCGTAGAGGCAGGAAAATCAAACTCTCATGCAGGTAGAGGTTGGGAGATATTTACAGATAAGATTATTGAGATTGTCAATCAAAAATGTGAACATGTAGTTTTTATCTTATGGGGTTCTTATGCTCAAAAAAAAGCCAATTCGATTGATACAAATAGACATCTAATTATCAAATCAGCACACCCCTCTCCACTCTCTGCTTATCGTGGTTTTTGGGGTTCAAAACCTTTTTCACGTACCAATAGTTATCTAAAGAGTGTTGGCAAAAAGGAGATATATTGGAGAGTATAGTGAAAAAAATAGTATCAATTATTTTTATAATTTCTCTCTTTAGCTCATGTGGATATAGACCATCTTCTCATTATAGCAAAAAGATAGTTACTCAAAAGGTATATACCGAGGTAGATATATCGCTATCAGACCCTGAAAATGCCGTATTGGTAAAAGATGCTTTGAATAGAGCTTTATATACTAGAATCAAGAGTAGAGCGACTAAAAGAGAAGATGCTAATAGTAGTATAAAAGTATCCTATAAATCAATCCATTTTATACCCTTGCAGTATAATAAGAGTGGATATGTTGTCTATTATCAAGCAAATATAACTTTAAAATTTCTCTTTGAAAAAGGAAAAGAGAGAGAAGAACGCTCTTTGGTTGGTCGATATGAGTTTCCTATTAGACCATCTGCAATTATCTCTAATGATTTACGTTTTAGAGCTATACAAAAGGGTTCAGAAAAAGCACTTGATGAGTTTATCTCATATCTATCAGCAAAAGGGTTATTAGATGATACAAAATAGTTTAACTTTTGAGGAGTTTATAGATAAAAAACCACTCTATTATAAAGAGATTGACCATAAAAGGGTTCATCAAGCCTATGCCATTTTGAAACCCCATCTATCAAGACCACAGGTTATCCATGTTGTAGGAACAAATGGCAAAGGTAGCACAGGTCGTATTATGGCAACTCTACTAAATGATAGATATAGAGTAGGACACTTCTCTTCCCCACATATTCTAAGATTTAATGAGCGTATATGGATAGATGGAGAGGATATTTCAGATAATGCTTTAGAAGAGGCACATCAACAACTCTATACTATCTTGGGAGCAGAGATTAGTCAAACTCTAAGCTATTTTGAGTATACCACTCTATTATCCTTTGTAGCAACACAATATGTTGATATTTTAGTTCTCGAAGCAGGTTTAGGTGGAGAGTTTGATGCAACAAACGTTATAGAAAAAGAGCTTTCTATTATTACACCGATAGGTTTAGACCATCAAGCCTTTTTAGGAGAGAGTATAGAGGAGATAGCTAGAACAAAACTAAACTCTATAGATAAAAAGGCTCTTGTAGGTTTACAACTTTATGATGAGGTCTATAACGTAGCTAAAGATATAGCTTCTACAAAGAGAACAGAGTTATATATTTTGGATAAGGAGGTAGATAAAACTCTATTAGCAATTACAGAAGATTTAAATTGGGCATACTATCTCTATGAAAATGCAAAACTAGCACTAAAGGCATTGGATATTTTAAATCTATCTTATACATTAGAGAGTCTATATAAAGTTGAACTTTTTGGTCGTTTTTATAAAATAGCTCCCAATATTACTATTGATGTTGGACATAATCTATTAGCCACCGAGGCATTAGTAAAAGCATTAGATAAAAGAGTTGTTTTAATATATAATAGTTTAGATGACAAAGATTATACGGCTATTTTAAGGCTCTTTAAACCTTTGGTAGAGTGGGTTGAGATTATTGATATTCAGAGTGATAGAGCTATAAAAGATTATAAATTAGTAGCTGTTTTAGAGAAATTAGATATACAATATAAAAAGTTTGATACTATTTCAACAGATAAGAACTATTTAGTATTTGGTTCATTTTATACCGTAGAGGCATTTCTAAATAGTATAAAATATAATATTAAAAATCAATAATAATACGATATAATAATAGATAAAAGAATTTCAAAGGATATAAAATGGCATTTTTTGGTAGAAAGAAAAAAACCTCTGGGAAAAAAGTAAGTTCAGCAAGTATAATTACTCCTGGTACAGTAATCAAAGGAGAGATTAGATGTGAAGGTAATATTCTTCTCAATGGTGAGTTTGAGGGAGCTATTATCTCTCAAGCAGAAGTGGTAGTTGGCAAGAGTGGTCGAGTCAAGGGAGAGATACAATCAGCAAAATTATTAGTTTCTGGGGAGTTTCATGGTAATTTTACTGGTGAGGTAATTGATATTATGCCTTATGGAAAAGTATATGGAGATGTAAAAGTAAATAATATTGTTATCGAACCTAATGCTGTATTTGAGGGAGAGACTAAAATCGTTTCTGGACGTGTTGAACGTCAAGATATTTCAGATGTTCATATTGTTAAACCTAAAAAGTTAGGCTATTAAAAAGTAAATAAAAAAGAGTTAAATGAATCAATCTGATGTTTATGAGTATCTTCAACAAAAAGATATTCCACTTAAGAATAGAGAGCTTTTTATCTGTAAAGATGATAAAGATGCTCAAAAAATTGCTGATACAGCTATATTTTTAGATTATAAACCTGCTGTTCTACCCGATTTACGTCTCAGTTATGGCGATGATTTACGCTCATTTCAAGTTGAGATATATGAGCTGATAGAGTCTCTGTATGGCTATTACTCTACGGTCAATGAGAAACGACTACTTATTTCTCCTCTTAGGACACTTCTTCTTCCTCTTCCTAAAGAGGAGTTTTTTTCTACCATAGAGATAGAGTTTGCTTCAACTATTAATCTAAAAGAGTTAAAAGATACTCTCTACTATTGGTCATACCATTTTGTAGATATTGTTACTCAAAAAGGGGAAGTCTCTTTTCGTGGGGATATTATTGATATATTTCCATTAGGAGGAGATAAGGCTTATAGAGTCTCTCTATTTGATAATGAGGTAGAGTCGATTCGTGAGTTCTCTTTGGATACCCAAAAAAGTTCCAAAGATGAGTTGGAGTCTATCCAAATCATTCCAGCACTTCTAGGCTTAGATAGTAATCAGTATGAATCATGGCAAAAGAGAGTTACCAAAAGTCCATTAGATGTATTTGTAAAAGATATTGACTCTTTAGGATTTTGGTATCTTGATGAGTTAGGAGAGAGTTATCTCAAACGATTTAATGCTATGTTTATATCAAATATGAGTGATGATATTGAAGAGATTTACTCATTAGATAGACCACTTGTTGATAGAGCAGATTTTAATCTTTCTACTATTCCAAAAGCTAACAACTTTAGAGAGTTAGAGGTTATCAACCCTAATGCCATTATAAAGTCAAATTCAGATAAAAATATAACTATAGTCGCTAGAAATGAGTCGATTATTCGTGGTTCAGAACTTCACTCTTTTGAAAATATGGAGTTTGTCTATAAAGATATTATTGTCAATCTAATATCTGATAAAGAGGTTATAATCTCTCTAAATAAGCCTATAAAACGTAAAAAAGTTAAAAAAGCCTCTATGATTTTAGATGAACTTAAAGTAGGGGATTATATTGTTCATGAAAATTATGGTGTAGGTCTTTTTAGAGGTGTCGAAAAGAGAGTAGTTTTAGGGGCAACACGTGAATTTGTGGTAATACTCTATCAAAATGAAGATACCCTTTTAATTCCTGTAGAGAACCTAAATGTTATCGACCGTTATGTAGCTGACTCTGGTGGACTTCCTATATTGGACAAGATGGGAAAAGCAAGTTTTAAAAGGCTAAAATCCAAAGTAAAAGAGAAGCTATTTGCTATCGCTTCAAATATTATCAATCTATCGGCACAACGTCATCTAAAACGAGGAATCCTACTCAAAAGAGATTTGGTAGAGCATCAGATTTTTATGAGTCAAGCAGGATTTATACATACCGAAGACCAAGAAGAGGCTATAAACTCTATGTTAGATGATATGGCAAGTGGTCGAATGATGGATAGACTTCTTAGTGCTGATGTTGGTTTTGGTAAAACAGAGGTAGCAATGAATGGAATGTTTATAGCATGGAAAAATGGCTACCAATCGATGATGGTTGCACCTACTACTCTTTTAACCTCTCAACACTTCAAAAGCATGAAAGAGCGTTTTGAGAAGTATGATATAACGATAGGAAAACTAGATAGATTTACCAAAGGAAAAGAGAAAACAGCACTACTCAGAGGATTAAAAGAGGGAAAAGTAGATATGGTTGTAGGAACTCATGCTCTACTCAAAGCAGAGTTTAAAAATTTGGCACTCATTATTATAGATGAAGAGCATAAGTTTGGAGTCAAGCAGAAAGAGGCACTCAAAGAGATAGCCGTTAATGTGCATCTACTCTCAATGTCTGCTACACCAATTCCCAGAAGTCTAAATATGGCACTATCTAGTGTAAAAACCTTTTCAGAAATTCTAACACCTCCTGTTGAGCGTCAAGGGGTACGAACCTTTGTGAAAAGTTATAATGAAAAAATTATCAAAGAGGCAATTGTGCGAGAGATGAGAAGAGGAGGGCAGATATTTTATGTTTTTAACTCTATCGCTCAAATCGAAGAGAAGAGAAAGGTACTATTGGAGCTACTACCAAAGCTTAGAATCTCTGTACTACACTCTAAAATATCAGCCATTCAGACAGAAAAAGAGATGGCTCTGTTTGAAGCAGGAGAGTATGATGTGATGCTTTCAACCTCTATTGTAGAGTCAGGAATCCATATGCCAGATGCCAATACAATGATAGTAGATGGAGCAGACCGTTTTGGAATAGCAGATTTACACCAACTACGAGGAAGAGTAGGGCGTGGAGGCAAAGAGGGGTATTGTTACTTTATGGTGGAAGATAAAGAGTACCTAACCGAAAATGCAAAACGAAGACTTTTAGCTCTTGAATCACACTCAGATTTGGGAAGTGGAGCTGTATTGGCTTTTCATGATTTAGAGATTAGAGGTGGAGGAAACATTATCGGAGAGGCTCAATCTGGACATATAAAACAGATAGGTTACTCACTCTATCTAAGAATGTTAGAAGATGCTATCAAAGAGTTAAGTGGAAAAGTAGAAGAGAAAGAGCATCATGTCGATATTAAATTAACTGTTGATGCCTACTTAAATGAAGAGCTTATAGAAGAGGATAGATTACGTTTAGAACTCTATCGCCGACTCTCTCAATGTGAAACCACAGGCGAAGTCTATGAGATAGAGCAAGAGATAGCAGACCGTTTTGGTAAACTAGACACCATTTCAAGACAGTTTATAGATGTAATGGTTATGAAAGTTTTAGCCAAAGAGCAAAAAATTAGCAAAATAACTAATGCAGGAGAGAGAGTGTTTATAGAGTTTATTGATGAGCGTGAACGTATAATGCTAAAAGCATATAGCAAAGACGATGATGATTTAATCGCTTGTGCGATGGGATATTTGAATAGATAACTAGAAAATGAATTCATACATGGTTAATATTATATTAATATAATATCATTAAAAATGATTAGGATTACACAATGAAACTTTATAGTAAAATATTTTTAGTTCCACCATTGGATGTTTAATGGTATTATAGGGTTTTAAGATGAATTTTATGTAAATTGTGGGAAGAATAGTTTGTGGCTATTAAAGCCACAATTTGAAATTACTTTACTTCTGGTTTTGGTGTTGTTGATGTTACAGCAGGAAGCTGAGGGTAAGTAATATTTGGCATCTCTCCATCAAGTGATTTGAGGAATGTTACGATAGATTTTGTATCTTTATCATTAATCTCTATTCCTAGTTGAGTCTCTCCCATTATCTTGACAGCCTCTTCTAAGTTCCATACAGCTCCATTATGAAAGTAGGGTGCAGTTTGATGAATATTTCTAAGGGTTGGTACTTTGACCATGCCGTTTTTATCACCTTTAAAGTCACCGATATTTGCATATTTATAGGGTTTAACAAGTGGGAATTTTTGCATACTTCCACCAATACCTACACCTGTATGACATGAGACACAACCTTTAGCCATAAAAGTTTTAAGTCCCTTTTGCTCTGCTGTTGATAATGCTTTTTTATCTCCATTTAGAAATTTATCAAATCTTGATGGGGTTACTAATGTTCGCTCAAATGCACCAATTGCATCAGCAATCTTTTTAAACGTGATATTGTTGTCTCCAAATGCATCTTTGAACTGCTCTTTATATCCACTCATTGAGCTAATACGCTTTACAGCCATCTCTTTACTAATTGCCATCTCTGGTTCAGCTTGCATTGGCCCTTGTGCTTGTGCTTCTAAATCAGGGTCTCTGCCGTCCCAAAATTGTCTATCCATAAAAACAGCATTGTAAACGGTTGGAGAGTTGAGATGATGAGGATTTGCCGTCCATTTATGACCAATAGCAGTTGATAGACCATCTACTCCACCTATTGCTAGATTATGACAAGTATTGCAAGAGATTAGATTACTCTTTGAGAGTCTTGGTTCAAAAAATAGAGTTTTCCCAAGTTCAACTTTTGCTTTGTTTAGTTCATTTTTAGGATTATCTACTAGTTTCATTAATTCTTTTTTATCTGTAGGAATTGGTTTGAGTCCTGCTTTTTTTGCATCATCTAAAAGAGAGGCTGAAAGAGTGCTACTTAGAGCAATCACTGTTGTTATTAATATAGTTTTTTTCATTAATATTCCTTATGGTTTTAATAATTAAGAAGTATAGATAAAATATACTTATATAATAATTATTTATTTCTCTAACTCATCAATCCAA
>JALSOO010000111.1 GCA_026986355.1 Campylobacteraceae bacterium
ATCTTCTCCAATCGTGCTTTTTCAACATTTAGTATTTTACCCTTTAGAGGTAGAATCGCTTGGAAAACTCTATCTCGTCCCTGTTTGGCTGAGTTATGAACAAAGACTCCTGATGATAGGGCAAAGTTATGTGTTTTTGGTACTTCTATATCATAAACAGGAATTGGTTCTCCTATATATTTTTCAACTTTTACAACTTTATGGTTATAAACATACAAATCACTATTTATTAATTCATTCTTATCTTTAACTTTTGGGTAGTTACTGCTCTCATTGATTTTTGATAGAAGTGTAGGAATAGTAAATACTCGTCTATTTTTACTCTCTTTTCTCTCTGTTTCATAATTATCTATTCCTACTCTATTTAGAAACTCCAAACTATTTTTTATTCTAGTCTCTCGTTCTGTCTCTAATTTTTTCTTTATATTTTCAGGATTAGACATCTGTTTTCTAGTCTCTTCGGCTCTCCATTGGCGTAACTCTTCACTACTCCACTGCTCTTTTGCTTTTTCTCGATTATGCTCAACAGCATCAGGATTATTTTGGAAATAGCTAGTAACTCTTTGACTCTGCTCTTTTCTATGCTCTTCATTCGCCCAATATTCAGCTAAATGTTCTGTATTCATTTGACCATTAGCAATCTGAATCTCTCGCATTCTTTTATGTTGACCCTCAAATTTTGCTCTATATTCAGGATTCTGCCAATCTTTTATAACTCTTTGAGAAATCTCATCTGATTGCTCTTTCATCTTTTTTGACATATACTCTTTATATTTAGGATTTTGTTTATCAAAATCTGTATGATGTTTAAAAATATGTTCTGTAGGAGTTAACTGCTCTATATTAGTTGGATTATTGTTTAAATGATTTTTATCAATATGGTGTCTATGTATATATCCTACTCTTTTTTTATAGATATTATTATCTAAGTTCCATTTGTCTGCAATTCTATGAGTAAACTCTTCTGTTCCATTAGGCTGTATAACTGTTTCATAATCATAAGATTTTAACAAACCATTATGTTTTAGTTCATATTCACCCCCAATATTTTTCTTAGAAGTATAAAGAGGCATAATGGAGTCTCCAACTTTTAAATCTTTAGCTTCAATATACTCTCCTTTTTTTAAAAGCCATTTATGGTCAGAAGTACAAAGTTCTTTTTTACCATTATCTAATGTAACATATACTAAATCATCAGTAACCTTTGTCTCCCAAACATTTTTAATTTTTTGGAGTTCAATTTTATCTGTTTGATGATTATATGTATAGATAAAATTCTCTTTTCCTTTTAAGTGTTCTTTGGCTAGAATATCAATTCTAATATCTCTTCCATTAGCACATTTAACCTTAGTTTCTCCTGAAAAGCACCCCCCGGCCGAATCTCCTTCCACTAGGTAAATCTCCGATATTTCGGGGTCTTTGCTTTGACAATCGGCTAATTTCCCTGGCAGTGTTCCGATGCTCATTGAGTCTTTTCGTTTTACTAAATCTTTGGCTCTTTTTGCTGCATCACGACCTCTTGCTGCTAATAAAATTTGACCCATAATTGCTTTTGCTTCTATAGGATTCTCTTCAAGATATTTATTGAATTGTTCAGAGAAGAATTTTTGAACTAAAGGACGAACATAAGATGAACCAAGCTTACCTTTGGTTTGCCCTTCAAATTGAGGTTCTGGTACACGAACAGATACAATGGCTATTAATCCCTCTTTACAATCCTCTCCTGTAATCTTAACTCCTCTCTCTTTTGCATTTGCATTTTTAGAGATATAGCGTGAGATGGAGCGTGTCAATCCTGCTCTAAATCCTGCTTCATGAGTTCCACCATCAGCTGTTTTAATGTTATTTACAAAAGAGAGAGATTTTTCAGAGTCAGCATCACAATACATTAGAGCAATATCTATCTCAATATCATCTGCTTTTCCTTGAAAGAATTGAGCTGTAGATAGGGGAGCTTTGTTGTTCATATCTTCAACAAACTGTTTAATTCCACCCTCAAAGTGAAATATCTCTTTTGTTCCATCACGCTCATCTCTAAAATCAATTGTAATTTTAGGATTTAGATAGGCTAACTCTCTAAATCTCTTCATTAAAATCTCTTTTTGGAATGTGGTACTCTCTGTAAAGATAGTATCATCAGCCCAAAACTCTATTTTAGTACCGTTTTTACGGGTAGTTCCTGTAATCTCTAAAATTTCTTGAGGAATCCCCTCTTTAAAGTTTTGTTCATAAATATTACCCTCTTTAAAAACAGTCAGATGTAAATCTTTTGAGAGAGCATTAACAACAGATACCCCCACACCATGAAGACCACCAGATACTTTGTAGGTATCTTTATCAAATTTACCACCTGCGTGGAGTACGGTCAAAACAACAGTGGCTGCCGAAATCTTTTCAGTTGGGTGCATTCCCACAGGAATTCCACGACCATTATCCTCGATAATTGCTGAACCTGCTTTGGTTAATGTAACTTTTATCGTATCACAAAAACCTGCCATAGCTTCATCAATAGAGTTGTCAACTACCTCATAAACCAAGTGGTGTAACCCTTTGGTTGAGGTGTCTCCAATATACATTCCAGGTCGTTTTCTTACTGCTTCTAGCCCTTTTAGGACTTTGATATTACTAGCACCATATTCTGCCATTGATAGACTCCATAAACTATAAATTATTTTTTTATAAAACCTTTGATTTTATCTAAAAAATGGTTAAAAAACGTTAAATATAGGTTACAACTCTGTTCCACTTTGACGTTTTTTTGTATAGATTACATCAATCTCATAGGGATTAACAAAAAGGCTCTTTTTATAGGCTTCAATAGCATATCTACCAATCATTCCTGCATTATCAGAACAGAACTCTAGTGGGGCAGTATGGAGTCTCTTTTT
>JALSOO010000112.1 GCA_026986355.1 Campylobacteraceae bacterium
TAATGACAAATCATAAAATTGCAGTTATAGGATTAGGGTATGTTGGATTACCTCTTGCACACGCATTTTCAGAAAAGTATAAAGTAGTAGGTTTTGATATCGCTCAATGGAGAATAGATGAGTTACGCTCTGGAGTAGATAGAACATTAGAGTTAACCAAAGAGCAGGTTAATCAAGCTATTACAAATGGAATGCAATTTACAAATATTTTAGATGATATTCGTGATTGCAATATATATATAGTAACTGTACCAACACCAATTGATAAACATAAAAAGCCTGATTTGACACCACTTTTAAAAGCGAGTGAATCTATAGGTAAAGTACTCAAAAAAGATGATATTGTTATATATGAATCAACTGTATATCCTGGTGCAACGGAGGAGGAGTGTGTTCCTATTTTAGAAAAGGTATCTGGACTAAAATTTAATGTAGATTTTTTCTGTGGATACTCTCCAGAGAGAATAAATCCAGGAGATAAAGAGCATACGGTTACTAAAATATTAAAAGTGACATCAGGTTCTACCCCACAAATAGGAGAAGTAGTAGATAGACTTTATGCCTCTATTATTACAGCAGGTACACATCTAGCTCCATCTATAAAAGTAGCAGAAGCAGCAAAAGTGATAGAGAACTCTCAACGAGATATAAATATCGCTTTTGTCAATGAACTCTCAATGATTTTTAATCGTTTAGGAATTGATACTAATGCTGTACTTGATGCTGCTGGAACAAAATGGAACTTTTTACCTTTTAAGCCTGGTTTAGTTGGAGGGCATTGTATCGGTGTAGACCCATACTATCTCACACATAAAGCTCAAGAGGTAGGATATAATCCTGAAATTATATTAGCAGGACGTAGACTCAATGATAATATGGGAATATATGTTGCTAATCAAGTTATAAAATTGATGATAAAAAAAGGTCAAAAGATAGAGGGAGCAAAAGTTTTAGTATTGGGAATTACCTTTAAAGAGAACTGTCCAGATATTAGAAACTCTAGGGTTATTGATGTGATACGAGAGTTACAAGATTTTGGTTGCGATGTAGATGTTAGTGACTATTGGGCAGACAAAGAAGAGGTTAAACGAGAGTATAATTTAGATTTAATTGATAGTTCAAAAGTAAATAGAGATAAATACTCTGCTGTTGTACTAGCTGTTGCTCATAATAACTATAAAGATATTAATTTAGACAATAACGAACAGGTAGTTTTTGATATTAAATCTGTTCTGAACAGTTCAGATGGTTCACTTTAATATTAGGATTTATTTTTGAAAAAACTCTATTTTATTCTATCTATATCCTATATTTTATCAGGCTGTGCAGGTACAAATATATTGACAGGAGATAATAGAGGAACTCTACTCTATATGGAAAAAGAGGAGCAGTTACAAAAAGCAAATATGCTAAACAATAGAGGAACAGATGCTTATATTGATGGGAAGTATGATTTAGCTCTCAAATATTTGCATCAATCTCTGCTGATAAAAGAGAATATTCTAGGTGCAGAAGATTTAAATACAGCTACAGGATATAACAATTTAGGACTTGTCTATAAAAAACAGGGGAAATTACAAAAAGCATTAATTTATATTAAAAAAGCTTTAAAAATACGTGAAAAGCTTTTAGGTAGAAATAGTAGTCCAACAGCTCAAAGTTATAATAATCTAGGAACACTCTACTCATCAATGGGAAACCTATCTGAAGCAATTGATTTAACAGAAGAGACCCTGCAAATTAAAAAAGAGATTATAAAAAAAGAGCAATCTGATATGGCAATTAGCTATAGCAATTTAGCTGTTTTGCATAATAAATTAGGAGAGACTAAAAAAGCTATAAACTATTATAAACAAGCCCTAGATATTAATAAACGATTGTATGGAGAGCAACATGATATTACTCAACGAAATTATCAAGATATAGCTCAACTCTATTTTGCACTAAAAGATTACGAAAATGCTAAACTATATGCTAAACATATAATAAAAGAAGATAGAGAGATAAAACTAGAAGATATCAATGTTAATGCATATTAATAAGACGGCGACTCTTTTTGACCTCTTTTAGATTAATCTTTTTTGTCAGAACTTCTAAAGTATCATCACTATAACTCTCTCCCCAAGGAGATATGATAGCTGATGAAGATGCCATATCATCATCTGCTGAGTTACTCACTATCACAAATGTTTGATTCATAATAGCTAAAGCTTTTGAGAGTACCTCTAAGTGTTTTTTTCTAGCTTTTCCCCAACGAGCAGGAATCAAAATAATATCCGTTCCCTCTAGTTTCTGCCATAACTCCTTGAAACGAAGTTCAAAACAGATTAAAATACCATAAGAGATACCATCAATAGAGAATTTGACTATATCCTCTTTTTGACCTGCTGTAAAATATTTAGTTTCATCTCCTAATGTAAAGAGTCTATATTTATTTTGTTTATGAACGACTTGATGATTATGAATAACAAGAGCTTGATTAAAAAAGCTCTCTCCCTCTCTTTTTGTCATGGTTAATATTAAAATTTTGTCTGAAACTGCCTCCAAAAGTCTCTCTAAAGCTCTATCATAAAAATTGGCAACATTTTCAAAATGTTTATAATCAAAATTGGTTAAACAGAGTTCAGAAGCAACAATTAGTTGACTCTCTGATGTAGCCACAAACTCTAAAAGTTTTTGCAGATTAGCTTCATATCCCTTTTTGGTTTTAAGCTGTAAAGTAGAAACAGTAAATTCTAAATGTTTAGAAAACATACCCCTCTCCTAATTTTTAAATCAAAAATGATTATACAAATAATAACTTTAGAAAGATTTAGCTAGAGTGAATTATGAAAAAATTAGAATCAGAATCAATCAATCAACTTTTAGAGATTATC
>JALSOO010000113.1 GCA_026986355.1 Campylobacteraceae bacterium
ACATAGGCTCTATCACAGATGCCTAATGTCTCTCGAACATTATGGTCAGTTATCAATACACCCATATTTAGCTTGATAAGCTCTCTTACTATACCTTGTATATCTTCTACAGCGATAGGGTCAACCCCTGCAAATGGTTCATCTAACAAGAGAAATTTAGGTTCAGCTACCAAAGCTCTAGCTATCTCTACACGTCTTCGCTCTCCACCAGAGAGTTGTATGCCTAAACGTTTACGAATTGGGTCAATATTGAATAGTGTTAGAAGATTATCTATACGTTTAAAGGCTATATCTTCATCTAAATTTATAGCTTTTGATGCCATAAAGAGATTATCTTCTACTGATAAATCTTTGAAGATGCTTGACTCTTGTGGTAGATACCCTATTCCCATCTTTGCCCTTGTACTCAAAGACATCTTGGTTACATCAACCTCATCAATATAGACGGAACCTGTTGAGGCATCGGTTAAACCACAAATCATATAAAAAGAGGTTGTCTTACCTGCTCCATTTGGTCCTAATAGACCTACAATCTCACGAGATGATACTTTAACTGAAACATCATGTACAATTTTGGTTTTTTTAATCACTTTTGATAGATGTTTTGCCTCTAATGTATGTGTCTCTTCCATTGATACCTCTTTTTAGCTCTTCTCTATAATATATTTTCGTCTATCTTTATAGGGAGTAATAGTTACAGTAAAAATCTCATAACCAACACTTAATAGAAACTCTTTTAACGCTTTATCTCCCCACTCTACCATATGCCACCCACTCTTATCAAACTCTTCAAAGAGTCCTAACTCCATAAATTCACTATTATCTATACGATAGAGGTCATAATGATATAGATTGGTAGAGTAACACTGTTGTAATGAGAAGGTAGGAGAGGTAATCTCTCCATCAACTCCTCTATCTCTAGCAATATACTGTGTTAGTGTCGTTTTTCCTGATGCTAAATCTCCAACTAAAAATATAATAGCATCTTTGGGAATAGTAGCATTTAGATAATCCACTACAACACTCAATTCATCTTCTGATGCAATAATTGTTTTCATCTATATCCCATTTGAGACTTTTGTAATAAACTCTAAATGCTCTTTGGCTCTACCACTCTCTAAACCATCTCTAGCTATCTCAAATGCCTCTTTTATATCTCTAGCTTTGCCATCTACAAAAAGGGCAAAACCTGCATTAAGTAGAACAATATCTCTTTGAGCATCTGTTGCTCTATTGTCAAATATAGCTCTAGTTATTTTAGCATTATCATCTGCATCTCCACCCAATATTGCCTCTTTTGGAGCAAGTTTAAATCCATAAAATTCAGGGTCTATAATACCAGGGGAGATTGTACCACTCTCAACATAAGCAAACTTAGTTGTAGTTGCTAATGAGATTTCGTCCATACCATCATCTGAACTTACTACAAATGCTCTATTATTAATATCAATAGCTACTAATGCTTTTGCCATACGTGTAATATAATCAGGGTCAAATACACCTAGCAGATACTTTTTCGCTCCTGCTGGATTGGTTAATGGCCCTAATAGATTAAAGATAGTTCTATGGTCAATAGATTTACGAATTGGCATAATATGCTTCATAGCAGGATGATGATTCATAGCAAAGATAAAACAAAACCCTGTCTCTTCTAACATTTTTATCTGTTTTTTAGGCTCTAAATTTAGATTGATACCCAACGACTCCAAAAGGTCTGCTGAACCAGAGTTGGAGGTAATACTTCTGTTTCCATGCTTTGCCACTACACAACCCAAAGAGGCTAAAAGCAGTGAAACAGTTGTAGAGATATTAAAGCTACCACTCTTATCTCCACCTGTACCAACTATATCTATTGCTTTTTCTTGTAACTCCTCTGAAATAGGAAGTTTTATAGAGTATTTTCTCATTACTTTTGAGGCATCAGCAATATCATCAAAAGTTTCACCTTTTTTATATAGCTCTATAAGAAATTGACGAGACTCCTCTGTCGATAGTCTATTGCTAAAAAGCTTTTCAAACTCTTCTTGGGTTTTTGTCATAATAACTCTCTTACATATTCATCTTTTTTACTTTTTGGAATGGTTTTGGTAGTAGGTATCTGTAACACTTCATAATGCTTTAAACCCTTTAGATACTCAATAGTTATCTTGTCTCCAATAGCAACATTTTTACTTGCTTTTGCTTTGATACCATTGATAGATACCACATTACTTTTGACCATATCCGAAGCAATGGTACGGCGTTTAATTACATTTACGGCTGATAACCACTTATCTATTCGCATAATCTACTGTTTAAACTCTTTTTCTGCTCTATCTGCTTCTATCACACCTGTCATAGAGAGATTATCGCCTACAATGTATTTGGCATCACGAAGCTCTTTTAGAACCTGTTTTGCCTCTTTCATATCAAACATACCCGTAGCCACAAGTGTACCTAAGGTTTCCTCCATTGTTTCGCCCTCTTCTCTCTTGGAGAGACCAAGGAGAAAAACTTTTTTTATAATATCAAGCTCTTCCATCTCTATCCTTAGTGAAGTTCAGAGTTTAGTTTAACTTCTCTAATACTTCTATTTACAATAATCTCTCCTGTTGTTGAGTCTTGTCTAAAGTGTAACCCATTTAATCCTTGGAGAGCATCGGCTCTAAATCTATCTTGATTTTTTAACTTTGCTTCAGGATTTGCTTCATTAATAAGAGCTAACTGTTCTGTAGTAATCTTTACTTTTGTACCTGCAAAAATTGCAACACCACCATCAAGGATACAACCATCTCCTAGAGGTATACCACAAGTGGAGTTTGCACCTAGTAGGGTATTTTCTCCAATAGAGATTGGATTACCATCTGTTCCACTAAGTACACCTAATATACTCGCTCCACCACCTACATCTGAACCAGCACCAACAATAGCAGAGCTAGAGATTCGTCCCTCTACCATAACAGCACCTAATGTTCCTGCATTAAAGTTAATATATGAAGCACCTGGCATAACAGTTGTTCCACTAGCCAATTGAGCACCCATTCTTACTTTTGAGCTATCTAAGATACGTGTATTGTCAGCAGGAATAATATGTTGTAAATATCTTGGGAATTTATCTACACTATCAATCGTTGGAAACGTACCATTTAGTTTCATCTCTATCTCATTCTCTCTTAGATACTCCAACTCATAAGGGGTATTTCCAACCCATGCTACATTTGGTAAAATTCCAAATGCACCATTTAAGTTTAGAGTTCGTAGAGGAGCTTTGCCTTGTGATAGTGCATATAGTTTGAGATATACAGCTTCAACACTTTGTGCAGGAGCATCTTCAAATAGAAAACATACTCTATAATTTTGTGCTAAATCTTCTATAGAAGCTAACGCTTTTACAACTTGTACATTTTTATGTGCATCTCCTGTTGCCTCTCCAAGATAGGGTGCAAAAGCATTCATAGCACTATTAATCATATTGTCATTTAGTGTTACAACCGATTCAGAAGCCGAGAAATCAACAGAGTGATTTGCCTCTTGAATTGCTTTTATCAATATAGATGCTGAACCAAAATTTTCATTCCAGTTAATCAACGCATAATTTGCCTGTAACACTTTATCTGCATTTTGTTGACCCCTATCAACTCTAGCAATACCAAAAGCGATAGGCTCTCTATACCCCTCTTGAGCTGTTACTTCTGCTACCAATTCTTTAAACTCTTCTGTTGAACCAACTCTATTAATTGCCATATTAATGTTACCTTTTGTATCTAAAATATTTTTTTTGTGATTATATCCAATTTGCCTTATTAACCTCTATAGAGGCAATAATTTGATAAAATTTTATCCAATCTAACATAGGGGAATTAACTATGAAACAACAATATAAATCGTATGATGAGGGTTGTGCTTTTCTTGAAGAGTGCGTCAAAAAATATCCTGATTTGATTACAATAGAAAATATTGGTACTACTTGGGAAAATAGACCTATACTTCTAGCAACCATCACACTACACGTTGCCTATGCCAAGCTCAAACCTGCTCTACTCTATACAGGAACGGTACATGCACGAGAGTGGATTGGTCATGAATTGGGTATTGAGTTTATTGATTATCTATTGAGTAATCATCAAAATGACCCAGAGATAATAGAAGTATTGACACAAAATACACTCTATCTCGTACCGTGTCTCAATCCTGATGGATTTGAATATAGCCGAAAGCACTTCTCTTTTTGGAGAAAAAATAGACGTAATAATGGAGATGGAACATTTGGTGTTGACCTAAATAGAAACTTCTCTATAGGATATAGAAAATCAACCTTTACAGCAGGAAATACCTATAGTGGACCTTATCCATTCTCAGAACCTGAGACTTTGGCTATAAAGAACTTTGTTGATAGCCATAAAAATATTACAATTGCACTCGATTACCACTCACAAGGAAATGTATTTTTTCCTGCACACAAATTTAACCATGAGAGTGAGATAGAGGGTACAGATATGAATACTCTATGTGCAAACATGAACTACCATATCCAAAAAGTAACAGGTAGAAAGTATGGTATAAATAGAGGGAAACCACCTACAAAACTTATCTCTGGTTCAGGTCGTGAATACTACTATGAGCAAGGGATATTGGCTGTTGTTGTCGAGGTAGGAACGCGAAATATACCTGATTATATTCAAAATATGTCTGAATCGGTTAGAGAAAATATTCCTGCCCTAATCCATACATTAGGAGAAGCAAAAAACTATGGAGAGACAGCCCCAAAACGAGTGGATAATTTTCATATTGAATCATTTTCATCAAACTCTTGTTCATTGGCATGGGAATATGACAACACACCAAATGTCTACTTTAAGATATACAGAAATCTCAATAATAAAATGTCTTGCAATCACTCTTCACTCATTGCTACTACCTGTAATACAAGCTTTACAGATGAAAATCTCAAGAGTGGTACAATGTACTTCTATTACATTAGAGCTATAAATAAACTCTCCAGAACTAAATCCCCTTTTGCTCCAAAAGTTAAGCTAAAAACACTTCTAGGAGAGGCAGAGTTTTCACGAACCATCTTTCCTTATGCTTCAGATGTGGGATATGTAGCCGAGAAATCTCCAGAAGCCAATCATAAACACTTTGGAGTACAATCTCTCAAAGTAGGTGTAAGCCAAAATAGAGGAATCTCTTATGGAATAATGCGTTTTGATTTAAGTTCTATCCCTGAAGATGCAATTATACTTGATAGCAAAGTATCACTATATCCTCTCAACCGTGTATCTGCAAAGATTGAGAAGTATGGAGAGTGGTCTCTCTCTATTATAGACCAAGACTCCATTGCTAATATCCGAGACTTTGAACAAGTTCATCAAGCAAAACATATTAAAACCATTGGAAATAGTATACCATCTGAAAAGTTAACTCAAGGTATCTGGTCACATTGGGATTGTAATGAGTTTGAGAGAAAAATTATTCAAACACAACTAAATAGACGAAGCATAATTCTAAAATTAGAAGGACCAACTGTTCTACCTGTTGGTCGTGATTCCCAAATAATGATTTTTGATTTAGGTTATGGAAATCAAGGTGGAGGATTGCACTACCGTCCATCTCTTGATATAAAATACACCATTCCAAGCACAGAGGTAGAGATACCACTACAAAACTCAATGACCATATCACCAAATGAGATTACAACAGATACTCTAGCTTGTGGATTTACCAAAGATGATGAAAAAATTTATGCCTATATCTCTTTTGATTTATCAACTCTACCCAACCCTGATGAGTCTGTCATTACAGATGCATGGATAGAGATTTCAAATACATCTACCGTTAAAAAGAGTATTGATATTAGATATAATGTTGAGTTTATTGATTTAGAAGAGTTTAGTTATCAAGATATATTAGAGCGTGAACGGATAGAGTTTATTGGGTATGAAGTAAGTTCAGCAGAACTTGGTAAAAAGAGAAAACACCACTTTATATTTGACCAATACTCAAAACTAGCATTAGAAGAGAAACAGAAAAATGGAGAAGAGGCAAAATTTGTTATACACCCAACCTCTGTTCTATCCAGAGACCATCTTATTAACTGGTCAAACAAAGGCAAAAAATCAGCTAAACTTATGGTTAAGTACATCAAAAGAAGAAAAAACCCCTTACCATCTGTAGTAAATCTAAACTATAAAATTGAGGGTAAAAAAATAAAATTAATGTGGGATAAAATAGAAGATAACGATTTGGTAGGATACTATGTCGTAAGAAACCGTTGGCATACACCAAAAAATCCATTTGATGGGGTCAAACTCTATGCAGGAGTAGACAACTATACTTTTGATACATTTGGTTCAACCAAAATAGATAAATATTTTGCTGTCTTTACCTATGATAATGTTCCCAACTTTAGTCAAGGAACGACAATAGAATATAAAACAAAATAATTACAAAGGAACTGTTTGTTTAATCTACAAAACTACTCTACTCAAAATATAAAGAATGATATTCTTTCTGGAGCATTGGTCGCTGTGGCACTTATCCCTGAAGCCATTGCTTTTTCTGCTATTGCAGGAGTCAATCCTATGGTTGGTCTATATTCTGCTTTTATTATCGGTTTGGTAACCTCTATACTTGGTGGTAAAGCAGGTATGATTTCAGGTGCAACGGGTGCTGTTGCCATTGTATTTGTCTCTTTGGGTGTTTCTGTTAAAGCTCTATATCCAGAGCTAGACAACGAAGCACTCTCTATTATGATACTTCATCATATACTTATTGCCTCTATATTTGCAGGTCTATTCCAAATTGCCATTGGTCTAATGAAAATGGGTAAATTTATCCGTCTAGTACCACAACCTGCAATGTTTGGATTTGTAAATGGACTAGCTATCGTTATAGCCTTAGCTCAGCTTAAATTTTTAGCCCCTACTAATATCGAATCACTCTCATGGATAGAGACGATACAACACAGCTTTAGTGAAAACTATATCATGTATATACTTATCATTTTAACTATGTTAATTATGCATTTTTTACCACGATATACAAAAGCTATTCCAGCAGGATTGGTTGCTATTATAGCTTTAACATTAGTTGTATATATTACAGGTACTGATACTAAATTGGTAGGTCAACTATTTGGAGATATAACCTCCATCTCACTACCTCATTTTGTAATGCCTGATAAATCTTTATTTACAATCCAATCCATGTATATTATCATTCCTACTGGATTTTTAGTAGCGTTAGTGGGGCTTATTGAATCTCTTCTTACTCTCTCTGTACTCGATGAGATGAGTGGAACAAAAGGTTCAGGAAATCGTGAATGTGTTGCACAAGGTATCGGAAATGTATGTTCAGGTAGCTTTGGTGGTATGGCAGGGTGTGCTATGATTGGTCAAAGTATGATAAACTACTCTTCTGGTGGTCTTGGTCGGTTATCATCATTTGTTGCTTCTGTGTTTCTGCTTGTACTTGTAGTGAGTCTCTTCCCTGTCATCTCTGCTGTTCCTGTAGCTGTTTTGATTGGTATTATGTTTATGGTAAGTATCGGTACATTTGAATTTTCAAGTTTGAGACGAATAAAACATATGCAAAAATCAGATGCGTTTGTACTCTTAACCGTAACCATTATTACCATATTTGCTGATTTGGCAATTGCAGTAATTGCAGGTATTATTATCTCTGCTCTAGTATTTGCTTGGAAACATGCAAAGATTCACTCAAAGATTGAAGAAGATAATGATAAAAAAAGAGTTTATAAACTTGAAGGCCCTCTATTTTTTGCCTCTGTTACCTCTTTTTATGAACAGTTTGATATTGAGGAAGACCCTGATGAGGTTATTCTTGATTTCAAAGATGCTAGAGTAATGGATAGTTCAGGAGCAGAAGCAATTGATGCTATCACAGAGAAGTATAAAAAAGCAGGGAAAAAACTAACTATTAGACACCTATCAAATGATTGTAAAAAAGTTTTAAAAACAGCAGGACCATTCTGTACCTATGAAGAAGATGACCCTACTTATAAAGTAGCTATAAATCAATAAAATTTAGAAGTTGGTATCAACCAACTTCAATAAAAAATCAACCACATACTCCGATTGAGATAGAACTATCAATAGACTAATAGAGAAAAATAGCCACTTATAACTTGCTTTTTCAATATATAAAAAATAGATAGAGATACCTCCAAGCCATATATCAAAAACTATTAAAAGATATAACGAATTAAGGTCAACACCATCAGCTACTCTTAGTAAAATAGAGAATGCCAATATAAAACTTAATAGTAAAAGAGGCTTCCAAATCAACTCTTTAAAAAAATCGGGGAAATTATCTACCAATGGTGTCCAAAACATATAGGTAATAATAGCAAAAAAGCTATAACCAATAACCAACCAATCAATATCTAATAACTCTTCCCACATACCAAAAACTAATATTTTGAGAATATAAGCAGAGAGTACCAAAAGATAAAGTATCGTAACAGGAGTCAAAATATATTTGGTAAAGACCTCTCCTACTCGTGTATACTGTTTTAACTGTAATAGACAGATATATTTTGGCAGATGAAAGAGAAAGAAATTAACAGAAAAGAGTCCTAAAACTAAAATTATAAACTCTAAATAACGCTTATCTAAAATTTCTAATCCAAACAATTTATGTAGATAATAGATCAATAGATAAAAAACTATATAGATGGTCAATGTTAATAGAATAGTTGAGAGTAAAACCAATAAAATCTTCATTGTCCACTCCCATATATTCTTGTTGGATATATCTATATTAAAAAAAGGAGCCCAAAAAAACATAAAAGAGAGTGCAAAGATAAGCAGTATATGCCTCAAAACAGTTATAGGCTCTATCTCTAAGGGTAAAAAATAGAAATAACCACCCAAAAGAGCAACTCCAATAAGTTTAAACCAAATAGAACGATTTAAAAGATGAAATACAGGAAAAAGAAAAATTCCCAAACTCAAAACAAAAGCTAATTTAATCCCCAATAGTCCATAAACTTTATTAATAGAACTTGATTCAAACTCAATAAAGAGTATTAAAATCAAAGAGACCAAAAAAGCTGAAAGACTTGCCAAGGGAAAACGTTTGAATGTATCCAATATAGTCCTAGATAATCTATCTAAAATATCAAGAAAAGTATTCACATCAATCCTTTAAAACATAATACTATATTTTATCGTAATTTAAATTAAAAGTATGAAATAATGTTATATTTTAATGAAAGTTTTTAAATCTTTCCTCACTAATAGTGTTTAATTTTTTCTCTATAATATTCATATAAGAGATTAACTCTTCAGATATTTTTTCTAATTCACCCAAATAAACCAATGAGTTATACTCCTCATTTGCCATAACTCTCTTTTTTCTATTAAAAAGCCTATCTAACCATGAACGTTTTCCCACCGAGAAGTAGATTTTAAATATTTTCATATATATATCATGTAACTCTTTGTGTTTTTTATCCAATTTTTTAACAGCATGTTCTGAAAAAATAGATAAAAGTATCTGCCCATCACAGTAAAGCCATTTCCCAAATTCACACTCTGTTACACCGATAGGAATATCATTTTTTTTTACCTCTAGTCCATGAACTAAGGCTTTAGCCCTATCAACCCATACAATATGACCACGTCTTGCGACTCTAATATTTTTTAAAACTTCTGACTTTTCCAAATTTTTCCCTAAAAATATCTAATTTTTTAGAGATTATAAATAAAAACATATTGATTATAGATTAACTTAAAAAACTACTATATTTTATCAAAACTAATAAAATGCTACTTTTGTAACAAACAATTTGCTAATAAAGGAGTACAATTGCAATTAAATTATATAAAAAAAAGGATAAAAGATGTGGAAACATCCAATAGAGTCAGAGCTACTTCATAGCTTTGAAAAAAATGCAAAAATTGCAGGTATTTTATTTATACTTTTAGGATTGGTAGGTGTTGTATTTCCTATATTTACATCATTAGCTGTTGTAGCCTTTGTAGCTTGGCTTATGATATTAGCAGGAGTAATGGCAGGATATTTTACCTATCAAACAGATAAAAGAGATTGGGCAGGTTGGCTCAAAAGCTTTATTTTAGTTGGTGTAGCACTCTATATGCTCTTCTCTCCATTAGGAGGAGTGGCAACATTAGGTCTACTATTTTCTATATATTTCTTTATAGACGCATTTAGTAGTTTTATGATGGCTACAAACAGCCACCCTAATAGAGGGTGGGGCTTTTGGGCATTTAATGCTATTATCTCTATGATTATGGGTGTTATTTTTATGATAGGTTGGCCTTTTAGCTCTATGGTTTTAGTCGGTCTCATGGTTGGATTTAGTCTACTATTTGATGGGATTGGTCTACTTGTTGGTGCTAGAGTATTTAAAAAAGTTATAAATGATGAACTCAACTGATAAAAAAGCTTTTGGCTTATGGAGTGCTGTATTTTTAGGTATTGGCTCTATGGTTGGAGCAGGTATCTTTGTTCTACTTGGAGAAGCAGGTGCAATTGCAGGTAATTTAGTATGGATTTCATTTATTTTTGGTGGAATTATCGCTCTACTTAGTGGATACTCATTAGCAAAGCTCTCAACTGCTTATCCTAGTCGTGGTGGAATTGTTGAATATCTAGTTCAATGTTATGGAGAGGGAGTTTTTTCAGGTTCTCTCTCTGTTCTATTTTATCTCTCTGGAATGGTTGCTATCGCAATGGTAGCAAAAACCTTTGGAACATACACCTCTATGCTTGTTGGAACAGTAGGGTCATTTTGGGTAAATCTCTATGCAAGTGCTATTTTGATTACTTTTATGCTTATTAATTTAGCAGGTAGTAGCCTTATTGCAAAGAGTGAAAATATTATCGTAATTATCAAACTATCTATTATTGTTATATTTACTATTGTTGTATTTTTCTATATTCAACCTAATCTTCTATCATTAAAAGATGCTCCACCTGCAATGAATATATTCTCTTCTGTAGCGTTGACATTTTTTGCATTTGAGGGTTTTAGAGTAATTACAAATACAGCTGAAGATATGGAAAATCCTCAAAAAAATATGATAAAAGCGATGATAATTGCAATTTTATTGGTTATGGTTTTATATGTTGCTGTCTCTTTTGCTGTTTTTGGTAATCTACCATTAAACGAGATTATTAAAGCTCAAGATTATGCACTTGCCGAGGCAGCTAAACCTGCATTTGGTCAAATAGGCTTTACTATTATGGCTCTAGCAGCTCTCATATCAACTGCTTCATCTATCAATGCAAACCTCTATGCCATTACCAATGTTACCTATCAAATGGCAAAAAATGGGGAACTACCAAAAGTATACAAACATAATGTTTGGCACTCAACAGAGGGTTTAATTATAAGTACTATTATCCTAATTACATTTGTCAT
>JALSOO010000114.1 GCA_026986355.1 Campylobacteraceae bacterium
GTACCCATATATACTACTCTTATCATATTTCCCTCTTATATATAATTTTAAACCCCACAGAAGTGTGTTCCACCCTTTTGAATACCATCAAGTAGAAAACTCTTGACATCATCTAAATCAAAACCTGTAGCAAGAAACATCTCTTTGCCATGATTGAGTAGAAAGTCTCCTGCTTTTAATTTTGTCACAATTCCACCTGTTGCAAACTCATTATGTGCCGTTGATGGGGCATTTAACTCCTCTTTGGTAATAGATGACACCTCCCTTCTCACTTTTGCATCACTAAATACTCTAGGGTCTTTGTCATATAGTGCATCAATATCAGAGAGAATTACCAATAAATCTGCATCAAAGTTATAAGCTACATAGGCTGATAATTGGTCATTATCTCCAAACTCCAACTCTTCAGTGGCAATCACATCATTCTCATTTATAATAGGAACAACACCATTACTCAATAGCCCATCTATGGCAAGTTGTGCTAGATAGGTTCTCTTTTTAGAGTCTAAATCTCCTGCACTTAAAAGTACTTGTGAACACAATATATTATGAAGTGCAAACTTCTCTTGATACATTTTGAGTAGTAGTGGTTGTCCAATAGCTGCTAATATCTGTCTGTTTCCGACACTCCGTCTATCCAATGGAAGTACCGTATAACCAGCAGATACTGCTCCTGAACTCACTAAAATAACCTCTTGACCATTTTCCATAACCAAAGCTATAAGCTCAACCAAATCACGCATACGCTCTTTGGCTACTGCTCCATTTTCTGTTAATACATGTGAACCAACTTTGATAACAATACGTTTCATTATCTCTCTTTTTCTTCTTGATTTACAGATATGGCAAACTCTTTTAGGGCAAAACGTAAAGCATCTGTATTTAAGTGAGAAACAGATGAGATAGGCAAAATAAAAAGTGGTTTATCTTTTGGTAACTCTACTCCAAAATCCTCTTTGAATCCATATGATAGATAATTTGAGTCTACTTTATACTGATTTAATCTACCATTTACCTCTAAGCCTATCTCTTCTATAAACTGTTTTGTTAAGCTATTTACCTCATCTTGGGGCAATGAATCACACTTGGTAATAGCTACGGCAAAATTTCTCTGGGCTAAATCGGTAGAGTATCGTTGTAGCTCTAGCAGAAGTGTCTCATATTGATATTTCATCTCTCTATAGTTGGATATATCTACTAAAATCAGTAGTGTTTTTGTTCTCTCTATATGTTTTAGAAACTCAAGACCAAGCCCTCTACCATCAGATGCACCCTCTATAATCCCTGGTATATCTGCCATCATAAAAGAGTCATACTCTCCTACATTAACCACACCTAGATTAGGAACAAGTGTTGTAAACTCATACTCTGCTACTTTGGGACGAGAGTTTGATAGTGTTGAAATCAATGTAGATTTTCCTACACTAGGATAACCCACTAAACCAACATCAGCGATAAGCTTCATCTCTAAACGAATCTCTTTGGTTACCCCTGGTAATCCAGGTTGTGCATAGGTTGGACGTTGGTTAGAGGAGCTTTTGAAGTGCATATTTCCAAGTCCACCTTTTCCACCCTCCAAAAAAAGTAGACGTTCACCCTCTTTGAGTAAATCAAAAATAACTTCATTGGTTAAAGCATCAATAATCTGTGTTCCAGGAGGCACAATAATATCTACACTTTTACCTTTACGACCATAACGTTTACGTCCTTCTCCTGGGCGACCATTTTCTGCTTTGATATGGTTTCGACCTCTTAGTGCTGAAAGTGTATCAGTATTGTTATCTACAACAAAATAGATATCTCCACCTTTTCCACCATCTCCACCATCAGGACCACCTTTTACTACAAACTTCTCCGTCCAAAATGAGACACAACCTGCCCCACCCTTACCTGAACTAACCATTAAATCGACACTGTCTACAAACATATAATTCCTTATAATAATAAGCGAATTATATCCAAAACTAATTAGAACTCAAAAGTTCAATATGTTTATCTATATCATAAAGAATATTAACTATCTGATTTTGAATAGTATAGAAGAGTTCCATATGTACAGGAGGTATATCATCAGTAGCTCTAACCTCATTCAATAGACTCTGTAGACGTAATCTATTATGATTTAACTCATGTAGCTTCAAATTCTCTATATTGGTATCAATCTCATTGATAATCTCATACCATAAATTCAATCTACGCCGTGTATATAGATGATATGTTGGTATAATAACCTCTATAAAGAAACCAAACAGAGTCACAAGAGGAAGAATATATTTCAAAATTATATTTTGCAGTTTTGTCAATGTTTGAGCTATCCAAAATGAGTAGTTCTCCTCATAATAGTTTGATTTTTTTCTAAAATAGTACTTGGAAGCTTTGTGTTGCTTAATTGTCAACATAGATACATTTGGGAAACTATTTTCATTATTAAAAAGTCCCATAGGTTGATGAACTTTTTGTGCTACTTTTAACATTAATCGAACCATATTATCTGGCATATGGGTATTGGTAACCAATATAGCTGTTGTAGACAATAGAGTATGAGACTCTTTTGGTACTCTTTTTTTCATATTAAAGGCATGAGAGTAGAGCTTGACAATATGAACATATTTATGTCTCTGAATAAAAAATTGACGATATGAGTTCGCCTCTTTAAAATCTAAAAATCTAATATTGGGTATCAACATTAACTCATTGAGAAATATATCATTAGGTGCAGAGATATAGAACATAGCATCTATCTTTCTCTTTTCTAACGCTTTAATAGCCTCTTTATCTGAGTAAAAATAGAGTTTACTATTAAAATTATTGATACCTACAAGGTTTAATAACTC
>JALSOO010000115.1 GCA_026986355.1 Campylobacteraceae bacterium
TTTCTATCATCAGAATCTATAATAACAAAGTTATTTTTACGTCCTAGTTTCTCAATATGAAATTTTAGGAATAGAAGACCAAACTTATGAAAGGTACAGAGCAGAGGCATAGAGGAGGTTTCTCTATCAATCAGTGCTAATGCACGATTACGCATCTCTTTTGATGCTTTGTTGGTAAAGGTTAGAGTTAATGTATTTTGAGGGTCTATACCCACTACGGATATAAGATAAGCTAATCTTGTTGTCAATGTCTTGGTTTTTCCTGAACCTGCTCCTGCTAAAATAAGAAGAGGACCATCAATGTGTTGAACAGCTTCTTGTTGAGCCTCATTTAGAGCTTCTATAACTTCTTGCATAATATCACTTTTTTATATTTATTATAACAGCTTATCTATTAATATTTGATATTTTTTGATTTTAATAACTCTATATTATATTTAAATGAGAAAATATTTGTTTATCTTATGAATGTTTTTAAATATAATCTGATATAATGAAATGAATAAAAATTATAAGGGTAGGTAATGTTAAAAGATTTTGTAAAAATGGAGACCTTTTTAACGGTAGCACGTGAACGTAGCTTTTCTAAAGCGTCTGCTAAATTAGGTATCTCACAACCAGCTGTTACTCAACAGATAAAGTATATAGAGGCTTATTTAGAATCCAAGATTATTGACCGTAAAAAGAATGGTATACGATTAACTCCAGAGGGAGAGGAGCTTTATAAAGTTGTCACACAACTAGAAAAGTCAATCTTATCACTTGAAAAAGACGTTCTAAAAATCATTAAAAAAGAGATGACCTTTCGATTGGCAGCCTCTTATACAATTGGTTCGTATGTTATACCTGGGGAGTGTCTCAATAGTATATCAGAGACCATTGGTAATGATGTTGTACTCAATATAGATGTGACAGATAAAATTATTACAGGTTTAAAAGAACGAAAGTTTGATGTTGGGTTAATTGAATCTCCTATTTTTGATGATGCGTTAATCTATAGAGAGTGGTTTGATGATGAGTTGGTTCTCTTCTCTAATACACCTCTTCCAAAAACAGTAAATACAGAAGAGTTGTATGAGTATAAGTGGGTTTGTCGTGAAGAGGGTTCTCATACACGTAAATTAATATCTGAAGTTTTTGAAGAGTTGGGTGTTTCATGTAAAAGTTTTAATGTTTTATCGGAAGTATCCAATACTACAGCAGCACTTCAAAGTGTTAAACGTTCAAAAATTGACCTTAATGAGCCTACTGTATCGGTTATATCAAAACATGCTATTGCCGATGAGGTAGCTCGAGGGGTACTTTTTGAATCAAGAATATATGGCTATACTATGTCACGAAAATTCTATATAGTCTATACCAAAGATAATAAAAACAATATGTTTATTGATAATGTTGTCAATTATATTATTTCAGGTAGATGTTAATATTTACCTTTTTTTTATAAGTTTAGCATTCTTTGGGTTGTTTAAGAGTGCTGACATAGAGTTGATTTCACTTTTCTCCTCCTCTTGAACCTCTTGGGTATTTGATATGATATTTATCAATACAGGATACTCTCCTACAAAAAGTTGTTTGATTGATAAAAGAGGAACTTGAACTAATGCTCCAAAATTATCTTTTCCAAATCCTGCTTCAAAAGATAGATACTCATCATCTACAGATGCTGATTCAAAAGAGTAGTTTGCTAACATAAAAAATGTCATTTTGGGTAGAGACTCTTTTATCTCTTTAGGTAGTTCTGGGTTAAAGTGGACATCATCTATCTCACACGCAATTCCAAACTCTTCATTGTTATCAAACATATATTCAATAGTATTTAAAATATGTTCTCTCATTATCTCTCTAAACTCTTTTGTTTCTAAATCTTCAATTGACATCTTCTGACCTTGTTTAGTTAATATTAAATTTTTTTTGGATTTGGAATCCTATCATAGCATTCATTAGAGCAAAATGTGAAAACTTTTGTAACTCATCTTTTCTAATATTTTTTGGGATTAAAAAGTTATTATCTAGTAATCTAGCTCGTACTGTTCCCTCTAATAGGGGGATTTGAGGTGTTACCCACTCTTTACCATTATAAAAAGCTATATTTGCAATAGATGTATCAGTAAGTAGACCATCTTTTTCTATAATAATCTCATCATAGCCATTTTTTAACTTATTTAACTCTTCTCGATTATTATATTTATAGCTATACTCAATTTGACTCTTTACGATAGTAAATCTATTAAATATTTTAGGTGTGTAGGGGATATACTCTATGGAGTTTATATCTTTTTGATAGGTAATACGACAACGGTAGAGTCCCTTTTGTGGGGGATTAATAACTTTTCCTAACTCTAGTGCTTTAGTGGCATTAAAAAGTTTAGCTCTACTTCTATTACATCGTCTATTGTGCCACTCAATATTCTCTATTTGACCATCTTCTATCTTGATGGTCTCAAAGAGTAAGCTATTTATCAAAGAGGTCGGTAGAGAGGTATCTCTCTGCTGTATCACATAGAATAGTCACAAATACTTTTCCTCTATTTTCACTACGAGATGCTATATCAAATGTAGCAGATATATTTGCACCAGATGATATACCTACCAATAATCCCTCTGTTCTTGCTAACTCTTTTGCTCTTTGAAAGGCATTAGTATCAGATACTTTTACTACCTCATCATAAATATCGGTATTGAGGATTTTGGGTATAAATCCTGCACCAATTCCTTGAATTTTATGAGACCCTGCTACTCCACCAGATAGCACAGAGGAGTTAAATGGCTCTACAGCAACTGATTTTAGATTAGGAATAGCCTCTTTTAGTGCTTCTG